>NZ_SLUN01000004.1:0-217779 GCF_004340685.1 Hydrogenispora ethanolica
TCCCTTCTTTTGGGGTTTTATGGTTTCCCCTCTTGATTCTTTGCAATTCTTGGGGATTTAGGTCGTTTCCGTAAACTTAAATCACGGATTCAGGTATATTGTAAAGGACCATCAAAGGAGGATTACCAAATGAGCTGTTTTTGCTACTCTTCCCTGGGCGATCATCAGCAGGTGCGGGCAACGACCGAGCGGATCAAAGTCCTGAAAGTGGTCGGTGAGGCTGTCGGACAGCTGGTATTCCAAAATACGGTTTCGCTCAATGCGATTAAAATTATCAATATTGATGCTGATTTAAAAAATTTCGAGGATCATGTTTTCTTTGGCAAAGTCGTGAAACAGGGAACGGTTCACATCCAGATCCTGTATGTTGATCCCGATGGCGTCGTGCGTGACTTCCAGGAGGATTCCCCCTTCACGCTGACCGTGGAAATTCCGGGTATTAAGAAGACCCCGTTCACCGAGGTTCAAAATCATGTACTGGATATTGATACCGATTTTATCTTGAAACCATCCTGCAAATGCGACGATGAGGCCAGGGTAGATGTGAAAGTCATCGCTCATGTGCTCGTGAAAGTATCCGAATGGACTCAACTGGATGTCATCACCAAAGTGGATGTTTTCCCGAAAGTCAATTCTTTGAGCCAGGCCAGTTGTTGCAAAAAGTGGTAGAATCACCAGAACTCCTTCGCACTGGGTGGGCCCTTAACTCCGGGAGATGCGTCCCGGAGTTTCTATTTTGGGCGGAAATTGCGGCATATGATCCGGATTTTTGCCGTCTACGCGATTCAATCCCTTAAATTTTCCATCAGGGTCGGCTTTAGGGACCATGCTGCTTATTCGAAATTTGATTCAACTTCGATAAAATAAAGAGGAGATGGCAGAATAAAAGCGAATATCCTGATCAATTTATACATAGATTCTCTGGTGCCTTCGGGATAATAGGGAAGCGACAAGGGAACCCCTCAAGTCCACGGACCCGCCACTGTAGCCGCAGAGGAGATACATTGCCACCGCAAGGGAAGGCGTACTCTCCGTCGAAACGGCAGTCAGGAGACCTGCCAGAGAGATTTACACCGGCCTTCGCGGATTGGGGTCAAGTTTACGTCTGTTAAATTCACCCTGCCATTGGCAGGGTTTTTTTGGAGCAAGAATGCTTTTCCAAGTCGGCTGCGATCGGAATCAACAAGCGCTATGGGCGTATCTCCACAGTGGGGAGGCAGCTTCAGCCGTGGCACGGGTCCTGGGCGATCTGCCCGGCGCCGAAGCCGCCATCCTGCAGACCTGCCACCGTTGGGAGTGCTTCGGGTATGCGCCGGGTGCGGACTTGCCGCCAACATTGCGGGAACGGTTGCTGCAGGCCTGTAAGGGCGGGGAATCCCTGGCGGAGCAATTCCGGATCCGTTTTGGCCCGGCTGCCGTCGAGCACCTGATGCGGGTGACCGCCGGGCTGGAATCGCCCCTCATCGGCGAGCACGAGATCGCGGCGCAAGTGAAGGAATGCTTCCGCGAGGCCCGGCGGGAAGGCCGGGTTGGCCCCATGCTCGATCTGGTTTTCCGCAATGCCCTGGCGGCCGGCAAAAAAGTCCGGCAACAGACAGCGATCGCCAGCGGCAATCTCAGCTACCCCGGTTTGGTCTGGCAGATAATCCGCGCTCATGCGGAATCGCCGCCGGGACGGGCCCTGCTCATCGGCACCGGCAACCTGGCCCGGGGAATCGCGGAGATCCTTGCCGTCAACCGGATCCAGCCTCACTTCATTGCCGGCCGGAATCCGGAGCGGGCCGCCGAGTTGGCGCGGCATTTCGACGGCGGTTGGAGTCCGCCATCCGAATTGCCCCGTTGTCTGGAGGACTTCCAGGTGGTAATCGGAGTGTCGGGAGCGGGGCGCATTTTAATTTCAGGAGCGCAATTGGCCGGCTTGAGCGGTCCGAGACTGTTGATCGAGCTCTCGTCCCCGCCGGTCATCGCACCGCCGTCTCTGGAATATCCGGGGTTGGCCTATTACGGGCTGAACGATCTGAAACAGCTGGCCGCCCGGAATATGGAGCGCCGGCAGTCGGAGCTGCCCCGGGCCGAGCTGATCATCGCGGCGGCCGTGTCCGAGACCGTGCTCGCGCTTTACCAGCGCGAGCAGGAGTTGGATATCGCCGAACGCAGCCGGCAGATCATCGAAGCCGGACAACTTTCCCTGGAAACCTTATTGCGGCGGGTGGAAGACGAACGGTTGCAACAAGAGCTGGAGCGGGCCTGGGCGCAACAATTACGCAAACTGGTGTACCTTTCGATTGCCAACGCCAAGAATGAAGCCTTGCGGCCGGCGGTGCCCCTGCAGAATCATTTCTTTCCAGTGGTCGTCTCCCTCAAAGCCAAGCCGGTCCTGATCGTCGGCGGCGGCAAGGTGGCGACCCGCAAAATCCAGCGGTTGCTGGAGGCCAATGCCGTCATTACGGTGGTCGCTCCCAAGCTGGCCCCGGAATTGGGACCGCTCGCGGCGGCGCAAAGGATCCAATGGCGGGCGGAGTGCTTTAGGCCGGAGCATTTGGCCGGAGCCGCCCTGGTCATTGCAGCCACCGATGACCCGGATGTCAACCGCCGGATCGTGGGCGAAGCCCGGCGGCGCAACCTGTGGGTGAGTTCCGCGGCGGATGCGGCGGACTCGGACTTCATCTTCCCGGCGATCATCCGGCGCGGTGATTTATTGGTGGCCATTTCGACGTCGGGCAAGAACCCGGCCATCGCGCGAAAGCTCCGGCTGGAGCTGGAATCCTTGTTTGGCCCGGAATTGGAGGATCTCAATCTGGAACGGGACGCTCCAAAGCCATGAACGGGTTGCGCCAGGGCTTTACCACCGGGACCGCCGCCGCAGCAGCGGTCAAAGCGGCCTTGCTTTGCATGGCCGGGGAGGAAAACCACACGGTGGAGGTCAGCCTGCTTCAGGGAGGGAAGCTTGAGATTCCGGTCCAAAGTTGCGGCAGGGTCGATAGCGATCCCGGCGCCTATTACGGAGAGATCGTCAAGGATGCCGGCGACGATCCCGATGTCACCCATGGGCTGCTCATCCGGGCGGAGATCCGGCGGCTTCCCGGGACGGCGGTCGTTCTCAACGGCGGAGCCGGCGTGGGCCGGGTGACCAAACCCGGGCTGCCGGTTCCCCCCGGCGAGCCGGCCATCAATCCGGTACCCCGGCGGATGATCCTGCAGGCGGTGGACGAAACCCCGATCCGGCAGGGCCTGGAGATCACCATTATTGTCCCGCGCGGCGCCGAGGTCGCCCCGCGCACGCTCAATCCGAGGCTGGGAATTGTAGGAGGGATCTCGATCTTGGGAACCACCGGAATCGTGAAGCCGGTCTCCGAGGAAGCCTGGCGAGATTCCTTGGTCCCGCAGCTGAACGTGATCGCCGCCGCCGGCCACGATACCGCGCTCTTAACCCCCGGCCGGCAGGGGCTGAATTGGGCGCTGCAGCGGGGAATCCCGGAGGAACAGATCGCCGAGACCAGTAATTTTATCGGCTTCATGCTGGAGCAGAGTCAAAAAGCCGGCTTCAGGCAAGTGATCCTCTGGGGGCATTACGGAAAGCTGCTGAAAGTGGCCGCCGGAGTCTTTAAAACCCACAACCGGGTCGCCGACGCCCGGCTGGAGACGCTGATTGCCATCAGCGCCCTGCTGGGCGCCGCTCCGGAACTATTGCGGCGGATCGACTCCGCCAACACGACGGAGGAAGCGGTCCAGCAGTTGACCGCCGCGGGCCTGGATCGCCCGGTGTTGGACGCCGCGGCCGAACGGGCCAGCCGCAAGGCGGGCGAACGGTACGGAATACCGGCCGTCGGCACGGTCTTATTGGACCGGAACGGCGTGATCCGGGGCAGCGACCGGAACGCCGAACGAATCATGAGGGAGCGACGATGGACGCCAACTGGGTCGTAATCGGAATGGGTCCCGGCGGACCGGACTATGTGACCGCCGCGGCCCGCGACGCGCTGCGGAGCGCCAGGTTCGTCTGCGGCAGCCAGCCGCTGCTGCAAAAATACTTGGGACCGGCCCAAACCGGACTGGTCATCGACGCCGATCTGGACGCTCTGCAACAGCGGCTGAGCGGGTGGCTGGCGGAGCGGGTGGCCTTTCTGGTCAGCGGCGATCCCGGTTTTTACAGCATCCTCGACTGGTTGAGACGGGAGTTTCCGGGACAGCGGATGGCCGTCGTTCCCGGCATCAGTTCCATGCAACTGGCCTTCGCCCGTCTAGGACAGAGCTGGTATGATTGTAAATTCTTAAGCCTGCATGGTCGCGACGGCGTCGACTTCCTGACGGAGCTTCGCCATAACCGCCAAGTCTGCCTGCTTACCGACGAGCGCCGCCCTCCGGCGGCCATTATCGCCGCCGTCGCCGCCCATTTTCCGAAGCGAAGGGTCTTCGTCGGCAGCCGCCTGGGCACGGCGGAAGAAGCAACCTGGCAGGGTACGGCCGGCGCCTACCAGGACGGGGATCCCAATCATCCTTATAGCGTGGTGATCGTGGCAGATGCAGAATTGGCCCTATGAGACCCCGGGCATCCCGGATCGGTTCTTTCAGAAAGACGACAGCCCGTTGACCCGGGCTGAAATACGCGCGGTGGTCATCAGCAAACTGCGTTTGGAAAAAACGCAGCAGCTGGCGGATATCGGTTCGGGGACCGGCTCGGTGGCGATCGAAGCCAGCCGCTGGTTGGGCGCGGGGCAGGTCTTTGCCATTGAACCGCTGCCCGAGCGGGTGGCGTTGATCCGGGAGAATATGCGGCGCTTCGCCGCCGGGCGGATCACCGTGATTCAGGGCGCCGCGCCGGAGGCGTTGCAATCCCTGCCCCGGCTGGACCGGGTCTTTATCGGGGGCGGCGGCCGGCGCCTGGCGGCGATCCTGGACGCCACGGCCGACAAGTTGAAGCCCGGCGGATTGCTGGTGATGACCGCCGTAACCCTGGAGACGCTGCAGCTCGCCGTCGAGCGGCTCGCGGGGCTGCCCTTTTGCGATATGGAAGTCCTGGCGTTCCAAATTGCGCAGCTGCAAAAGTTAAACGGGTATCATTTGTTCGAGCCGTGGCATGCGATTCATGTCATAACGGCGACCCTCGGAAAGGAAAATTGATGGGAGTCTTTTACGGAGTGGGATTGGGCCCCGGCGACCCGGAGCTGTTATCCATCAAGGGATTGGCTGTTCTCAAACGGGCGGGAAGGATTTACGCTCCCGGGAACCACGGCGGTCAAAGCCTGGCGGGAGCGATCGTCCGCCATCATCTTCCCGACGCGCCGCTGGAATATTTGGAAATGCCGATGACCCGGGAGCGGGAGGCCCTGGAAACGGCCTGGCGGGAAGGGGCCGGGCGAATCCTGGCGAGCCTTTCCCGGACCGACGTGGCCTTCGTCACCCTCGGCGACCCGTTGTTATACGGCAGTTATCTCTATTTATACCGCGAGATCCGCAGCGCCGACCCGGCGGTGGTAATCCGGACCATCCCCGGAATCACGGGATTCAGCGCCGTCGCCGCCCGTTGCAACGTGTATCTGACCGAGGGCAGTGACCGTCTGCTGCTTTTGACCGGGACGACCGATCCGCTTCAATTTCAGTGGTACTGCCGGGAATTCGAGACGCTCGTGATTTACAAGCCGGGTGCCGATGGGGCCGGCTTGTGCGAGCTGTTCTTCGCCAGTTGCCCGGCGGGGGAGGGAGTTCTGGTCAGCCGTTGCGGCATGGCGGGGGAGGCCGTCACGCCTTTAGGACCGGGCCGGACCCTCCCGCCGTTGGATTATTTCTCGATCATCATCTTACATACCAAGGGGAAGCCATGAAACCAGTATACCCAGTCTATATCGTCGGAGCCGGCCCCGGGGATCCCGAGCTGTTGACCGTGAAAGCCCAGCGCTTATTGGCTGAGGCCGACCGGATCATCTGGGCCGGATCCCTGGTCAATCCGGCGCTCCGGCGGATTGCCAAACCGGAAGCGGAATGGCTGGACAGCGCCGCCATGACGCTGGAAGAGATCATCGTCGCCATCCGGGAGGGTTGGGAGCGGGGGCAACGGGTGGTCCGCCTGCATAGCGGCGATCCCTCGTTGTACGGCGCCATCGGGGAGCAGATGCGCCGGTTGGATGAAGCGGGAATCCCTTATGAGCTCATCCCCGGGGTCAGCTCCTTTCTGGCGGCTGCCGCCGCGCTGCAACTGGAGTACACGGTTCCCGAAGCCACTCAGACCGTGATCATTACCCGGATGGCCGGGGCCACTCCGGTTCCCGACCGGGAACGGCTGGCCGAATTGGCGCGCCACCGGAGCAGCATTTGTATTTTTTTGAGCATCCAGCAAATCGAGCAAGTTGCCGCCGAGTTAGCCAGCGTTTTGCCGCCCGCTACCGCTGTGGCCGTGGTCGAAAAGGCTTCCTGGCCGGAGCAACGGATCATCCGCGGCAGCCTGGCGGATATCGGGGCCAAAGTGAAGGCGGCGGGGATTCAAAAGACGGCCCTGGTGATCGTCGGCCCTTGCCTGGAACGGGAGGGAACCCGTTCGAAATTATATGATGGAGAGTTTAGCCATGAATATCGTCGGAGCCGACAGGACGGATAGAATCGTCATCGCCGTCACCAAAAAAGGGAGCCAGCTGGCATTGGATCTTGCCGCGCAGTTGCCGGCCAGAGTTCTGGTGCCGCTCCGTTTCTTGGAGAGTCCCATGGATCCCCGGGGTTACTTGACATCCGTCAGCCAAGTGGTTCAAGAAGCGTTCGTGAAGTATTCCGCCCTGATCCTGATCATGGCTTCCGGGGTTGCCGTCCGGAGCGTCGCGCCGGTATTGCGGGACAAACGGACCGACCCGGCCGTCATCGTCCTGGATGAGGAGGGCCGCTTCGTGATCAGCCTCTTATCGGGCCACCTGGGCGGAGCGAATCGACTGGCCGAGGAGATTGCCGGCCTTACCGGCGGGACGGCGGTGATCACGACCGCTTCCGATCTCAATAAGCTCCCGAGCCTGGATCTCCTGGCCAAGCGGCTTCATTTGGGGATCGAAAATTCTTACCGGCTGACCGAGTTCGCCGGAGCCATTGTGAATGGCGATCCCTTGGTCCTATGGGACCGCTGGGGCCTTCCCGAGCAATGGCCGGAGCACGTCCGGGTAGTGAATGGCCCCGACCTGACTTTATCGGCCCGGGAGAAGTTTTTGATCATCGCCGGATATCAAGAGTATCCGAGTTTGCCGTCGGGCACGGCGGTTTTGGCGTTACGCCCCGCCTGTCTCGTGGTGGGGATCGGGTGTTGCAAGGGAGTGCCGGGAGTCAAGATCATCGGCGCGATCCGCCGTTACTTCCGGGAACGCCATTGGGCGACCGGCAGCATCAAAACCATTGCCACCATCGACCTGAAAGCCCAGGAACCGGGGATCGTCGAGGCCTGCCAGGAATTCAAGGTGCCTTTGGTTACTTTTAGTGAAGCGAAGTTGCAAACGGTGATGACCGGCCTGCAACACTCGGATTTCGTCGAAGATACGGTGGGAGTTGGCGGAGTATGCGAACCAGCGGCAATATTGGGAGCGGGAAACGGCCGGTTAATCGGGACCAAGGACAATCTGGGACAGATCACGCTGGCAGTGGCGCTCCTGCCGGGTCATTAACAGTGGTGGGGATCGGGCCGGGAGCCGTCGACAGGATGACTCCGGCGGCTCTGGCTTGCATTGAGGCAGCCGATCTGGTCATCGGCTATCAGACGTATTTGAAGCAGATCGCCGCATTGTTACAGGGCAAGGAGAGCCTGGCCTACCCGATGACCACCGAGGTGGCCAGGGCGCAAATGGCGGTGGATGCGGCCCGTTCGGGACGGAACGTGGTGATGATCAGCGGCGGCGACCCCGGGGTCTTCGGCATGGCCGGCCCAGTACTGGAGGTTGCCGCCAGGAGCGGATTGGATGTGCGGATTGAGCCGGGCATCACCGCGGCCACTGCCGCCGCCAGCCGCTTAGGCGCGCCGTTAATGCAGGATGTAGCGCTGATCAGTCTCAGCGACCGCTTGACGCCTTGGTCGACCATCATGAAACGGATCCGTTTGGCGGCTGAAGCCGATTTGGTACTGGTATTCTATAATCCCAGCAGCCAGGGGCGGGTTCGACAGATCGGCGAAGTCCGAGCGGAATTATTGACCATCCTGCCCGGGACCACCCCGGTGGGGATCGTTCGCAATGCCTTCCGGGATGATGAAACGGTGCTGGTCAGCGACTTGCAGCACTTTTTGGATCATCCGGTCGATATGGCGACCACGCTGATTGTGGGGAACCGGGCGACCGCGGTTTGGAATGGCCGAATGATCACGCCCCGGGGTTACCGGCTATGATTCTGGTACTGGGCGGAACTTCCGAGGGGCGGGAGATTGCCCGGGCGCTGCAGCAAGCGGGCCGTTCCTGTCTGCTTTCGGTAGCGAGCGGGCTGGGCGAGTTGTTTTTGGAGGAGGGGACCCCGCGCCGGGTCGGCCGGTTGGAGCCGGAGACCCTGGAAGCGTTACTGCGGGAACGGCACGTCGAATTGATCATCGACGCCACCCATCCCTATGCCGTCCAGATCCAGGCGCTTAGCCAAAAAATAGCCCGGGAACAGTCGGTCGCTTACTGGCGTTTTCAGCGGCCCCGGACTGAGATTCCCGATCATCCGGCGATCATCCGGGTTCCCGATTACCAGGAAGCCTTCCAAGTATTGCGCGATTCGGAAGGCGGAGTCCTTTTCACCATCGGCGTGAAGAATCTGGGGCGCTTTCGGGGACTCTGGGACGGCGCTGCGCGGCCGGTCTGGGCCAAAGTCTATCCCACGGCCGAAAGCATGGAAATTTGCCGCGCCTGCGGCCTGCGGCCGGAGCAGATCTACGCCTTTCACGGCCCGGGAACCCCGGAACTGCTGGGCGCCATCTTGAAACAGACGCGAGCGGCTTGGCTGGTGACCAAGGAGAGCGGGCAGGCCGGCGGGACCGACGTAAAGCTGGCGGCCGCCCTGGAGTCGGCCTGCAAAGTCTTATTGATTGACCGGCCAACCCTTGCGGAGGGGTCCCCCGCCGTAACGGTCGAGAGCATTGAGAAACTATTGGGCATGGTAAAAGGATTGGAGTTATCTCATGAAAACAGCGATCGTATTGTTGGGACACGGCAGCCGGAATCAAGCGGCCCATTTCGAGTTTGAAGCCTTGGCGGATAGGGTCCGGAGGCTGCGGCCCGATTGCCGGATTTTCTCGGCATATCTGCAGTTGCACGCCCCGGAGTGGCTGCCCACCGTGGCCGAGGTCTATGCCGCCGGATTCCGGCATTTAATTATGATACCGGTCTTTCTGTTCGCGGGCAACCATATCCAGCAGGACATCCCGGAGCTCTTGAAAGAGGCGCGCGCCAAATTCCCCGAATTGACCATTGAAACCGGGGAGCATTTGGGGCCGAACCGCTTGATCGCGGCCGCGCTTAGCGACCGGATCGACGCCGCCTTGCGCAGGGCGGGCTATCACGCCAACCCCCGGGAGATCACGGCGGAAAGCTTTGAACATATCGAGACGCTTTTGGGTTCCGCTCATTACAGCCCGGCCGAGTGGGCGGTGATTCGACGGGTGGTCCATACCACCGCCGATCCCGAAATCGGCAGGCTGGTGGAGTTCCACCCCGCCGCGACAACCGCGGGAATCGAAGCCTTGCGGGCCGGAGCGCCCATCATCGCCGATGTGCGGATGGTGCAGGCGGGCATCGGCCGCAAAGCGGAGCGTTTCGGCTGCGCGGTGGAGTGTTCCATCGATGATCCCGAGATCAGCGCCGCGGCCGAAGCGAGCGGCCGCACCCGGGCGATTACGGCCATCCGCAGTCTCTGCCAGGGCCTGGAGCGGGGCATCGTCGTCATTGGCAATGCGCCGACCGCCTTGTTTGAACTCTGCGCCATGATCGGGGAGGGCGTCTGCCGGCCGTCTCTGGTCATCGGCACTCCGGTGGGATTTGTAGGGGCCGCCGAGTCCAAACAGCTCCTCAGCCAGAGCGGCGTGCCCTATATTCGCACCGTCGGTCCCCGCGGCGGCAGCACGGTAGCGGCGGCCATTCTGAATGCGCTATGCGCCTTGGCGGAGGAACAGCGATGATTCCCGGCCTGGTCGTTGCGGGCACCCATAGCGGCGCCGGGAAGACCACCGTGATGTTGGGGATCCTGGCGGCATTGTCCCGGCGCGGCCTGGCGGTCCAGGGTTTCAAGGTCGGCCCGGACTTTATCGACCCCTCTTTTTATCAGGCGCTCACGGACCGGGAGGGCGAAAATCTCGACAGTTGGATGACCGGAGCCGGCGGAGTGCGGAGAATCTACCAAACGGCCACCGGCGGGGCGGATTTGGCGGTCATCGAAGGCGTCATGGGTTTGTTCGACGGGGCCAGCCCGGTGACGGACGAAAGCTCTACGGCGGAGATCGCCAAACTGCTAAACTTGCCGGTGGTTCTGGTGGTCGATGCCCGCAGCATGGCCCGGAGCGTCGCCGCCCTGGTCAAAGGTTTCACCGAATTCGATCCCCGGTTGCGCTTTGCCGGAATCATCCTGAACCGGGTGGGCAGCGCTAAACATTTTGAGCTCCTGACCCAGGCGCTGGCGGCGACGACCGCGATACCGGTATTGGGCTACCTGCCCAAGGAGAGGGAGTTCTGCCTGGCGGAGCGGCATCTCGGCCTGGTTCCGTATTACGAGGATTCCCAATTGGCGGAACGGCTGGCGGGATTGGCGGAGTGGTTTGAGAAAACCGTCGCAGTGGACCGGCTGATCGCGGCATTCGCGCAACCCTCGTTGGATTCGCCCCCGGATCTGCCCCCAGTCACTCCGCTCACCCGGCGGGTGCGGATCGGCGTGGCCCGCGATCGGGCGTTCGGCTTTTATTATCAGGAAAACTGGCGCCTGCTGCGGCGGGCCGGCGCGGAGCTGGTGCCGTTCTCACCCCTGAGCGACGCGACGCTTCCCGTCGGACTGGACGGCCTGTATCTCGGAGGCGGCTACCCGGAGCTGTTCGTGGCGGAACTGGCCGCCAATCAGGGACTGCTGGGGCAGATAAAAGAATTGATAGCCCGGGACAAACCCGTTTACGCCGAATGCGGCGGCTTGCTCTATCTGGCCCGCTCGCTCCGGGTCGGAGAGCAAAGCTTCCCGATGCTGGGCGTGCTGGATTTGGAGATCGAGCTGGGCGCCAGACTGGCGGCGCTCGGCTATATCGAAGTCAGCGCGGCCGCGGACAACATTCTCCTGGTCCAGGGCGAGACGGCGCGCGGCCACGAATTTCACTATACCCGGATCTGCGGCGGCGCAGAGCAGGCCGACGCCTACCGGTCGGCCCGCGGCGAGCGGCTGGGTTTCCGGCGCGGCAATCTGTTGGCGTCTTATGTCCATCTCCATTTTGGCTCCAATCCGGGAATGGCGGAGCGCTGGGTGCGCATTGCGGCGGAATGCCAATCATAATGATTATCAAGTTAGTTCCGCTCACTCACGGAAGGGATTGAAGGAAAGTCATGGATGGCTATGGTCCTAACCCTCGGCCCTTTGCGGCTGATGTCCGTCCTTGGACGCCGCAAGCTTAAGCCATCCTGGCTCTGGCTTCCCGAATCGGGCAGGGAAACCACCGGGCTCCGGGGCCCAAAAGCCCTTGGGCTGCGGAGAATGGTGGTTACTCTCCCCGATTCGGGGAGAGCAAGAGAGAGGAGGAAGGCTAGACCGACTCCCTATCATGTTTACGTAGTTTCTTGCGGATTTAACTTTATAACATTATAAATTAAAGCAGAGGCGGCAGGTGATAGCGGATGGAAAAGGGAATCATTCAAGTTTACACCGGCGACGGCAAGGGAAAGACCACCGCCGCCGTCGGGCAGGCGGTCCGGGCCCACGGCCGGGGACTCCGGGTCATCATTTTTCAGCTGTTGAAGGCGGCGGACGGTACCGGCGAGCAGTCCGCCCTGGCGGCGCTGAACCCGCCGCTGCCGTTTCAGCCGCTGGGCAGCGGACAGTTCATCTTTAAACGGGAAGCCACGCCGGAGGAGATCGCGCAGGCCGAGGCCGGCTGGGAGGAGATCCGCCGGGCGATCCGTTCCGGAGCCTATGATCTGATCGTAATCGACGAATTCAGTCATGCGTTGAATAAAAAGCTATTGCCGCCGGAATCCGTCCTGGAAGTGCTGCGGGAGAAACCGGCCGGTCTGGAGCTGGTGCTCACCGGCAGAAACATGCCGGAGGCCGTTTTGGAACTGGCCGACTTAGTCACGGAAATGCGGCTCATCAAGCATCCCTATCAAAAAGGCATTGGGGCCAGAAAAGGAATCGAGTATTGAAACCATATTTGACTATCGGAACCCGGGGCAGCCGGCTGGCGCTGATTCAGACCCGATTGGCGGCCGAACGGTTGCAACAGGCGGGTTTTGAGATAACCATCAAGACCATTCTCACCGAAGGCGACCGCAAACAGCATCTTTCCTTGCGGGGCACCGCCGGGGTAGGGCTGTTCGTGCGGGAGATCGAACGGGCCTTGCTAGCCGGGGAGATCGATCTGGCGGTTCACAGCCTGAAGGACCTGCCGGTGGATCTGGCGCCGGGACTGCAACTTGCCGCTTATCTGCGGCGCGAGGATCCCCGCGAAGCCTTGCTGACGGCCCGGGGGAGCGACCCGGTGCTGAGGCCCGGAGCGGTCATCGGCACCTCCAGCCTGCGGCGGGTAGTGCAGTTGCAAACCTTGTACCCGGCCTATCAGTACCGGGAGATCCGGGGCAATATCGATACCCGGATCCGCAAGATGGATCAGGGTGAATACGACGCCCTGGTGCTGGCGTTGGCCGGGATCAAGCGGCTGGGGGCGGAGGAACGGGTGGGCCGGATTTATAGCCTGGATGAGTGTTTGCCCGCGGCGGGCCAAGGAATCATCGCGGTCCAGGTCCGGGCGGATTTTTCGCTTCAATCCCGGCTGTACGGAGCGCTCAATGACCGGGCCGCCGAACTGGCGGCCCGGGCGGAACGGCAGTTTCTGAAACGGCTGGGCGGCGGCTGCCGCTTGCCCATCGGCGCTTTTGCCGAGTCCGGGCCGGACGGCCGGCTGGCCATGCGCGGCATGGTGGCTGACAGCGCCGGGACCCGCCTGCTGCGCCACCATATGAACGGGAGCGACGCCGCGCCGGAAGAACTTGGCGCGGCGCTGGCGGAATGGTTTTTGGAGAAAGGAATCGTGGACTGGTGTTAGCGGAAGAGAGAAAGGGCCTCGTTTATCTGGTGGGCGCCGGACCCGGAGATCCCGGCCTATTGACGCTGCGCGGCCGGCAATGCCTGGAACAGGCCGAAGTGGTGGTGTACGACCGGCTGCTTGCGCCCGAGCTGCTGGATTACGCGCCGCCGGAGGCGGAATGGATCGATGTCGGCAAGGAGTCCGGCAACCACCGGGTCACCCAGGCGGAGATCGACCGGTTGCTGGTCAGGCTGGGCCGGGCCGGGAAACGCGTGGTCCGGTTGAAAGGCGGTGATCCGTTCCTTTTCGGCCGGGGCGGCGAGGAGGCCCTGGCCCTGGCGGCCGCCGGCATCCCCTTCGTGGTGGTTCCCGGGGTGTCATCCGCCTTGGCGGTGCCGGCCTATGCCGGGATACCCGTCACTCACCGGGGGCTGGCCGGCGGGGTTACCGTTTTAACCGGCCATGAAACCGACGCCAAACATGAAGGGCAGATCGACTGGGCGCAGGTGGGCCGGTCCGGCGAGACGGTGGTGACCCTGATGGGCGTCGCCAATCTGCGCTGGATTGCCGGACGGTTGCTGGCCAACGGTTTGAGCCCGGAGACCCCGGCGGCGGTGATCGAAAACGGCACCACGCTCCGGCAGCGGGCGATCCGCGGCCGGCTGGGGGAGATTGCCGACGTGGCCACCGGCGCCGGCGTGAAGCCGCCGGCCGTTTTCATCGTCGGAGCAGTGGTCGGACTGGCCGACCGTCTGGAATGGCGCTCCGCCGCGCAGCCGCTGCGGGGCCGGCGGATCCTGGTCACCCGCCCCCAAGGGCAGGCGGCCGAGCTGGCCGAGGCAATCCGGGCGCAGGGCGGCGAGCCGCTGGCCTTTCCGACCATCCGGATCGAGGGGCCGTTGCCGGTGGACCCGGACTTTTTGCGGGACCGGCTGAACTGCGCCGACTGGCTGGTTTTTACCAGCCGCAACGGCGTGGAGCATTTTTTCAACCAATTGTATCAGGCCGGTTTGGACGCGCGGGCGCTGTACTGGCTGAAATTTGCGGTCATCGGCCGGACCACCGGGGCGGCATTGCGCGAACGGGGGATCGTGGCCGATCAGATGCCGCCGGTTTATACAGCCGCCGAGCTTGGGAAGACGCTGTCCTCCCACGTATCGGGGCAGTCGGTTCTGTTGGCCCGGGTGGCCGACGCTCCGCCGGAGCTGGCGGCGGCGCTCCGCCAGAGCGGCGCGGCAGTGGCCGAACTCCCCGTTTACCGGGTCGAGCCGGATACCCGCCATGCCGAATGGCTCCGGGAGCAACTGAAGCAGCGCCGGCTGGATGCGATCACCTTCACCAGCCCATCGACCGTCCGGGGCTTGCTCGGCAATATCGAGGGGCAGCTCCAATGGCTGGCGGGAGTGAAGATCATCTGCATCGGCCCGGTCACCGCCGAATATGCCCGGGCAGCGGGCCTGACCGTTCACGCCACCGCCGCCAACAGCGGGGTGCGCGAGATGGTGGATTGCCTGGTGGCGGAGTTCCGTAAGGATTGAAACGACAAAACTGCATCAGGAGATGAGAATATGCCTTTTCCCATTCAACGCTTGCGGCGGTTGCGGCAGAACCCGGCGATCCGCGATATCTTCCGCGAGACCGTGCTGCGGATCGATGATCTGATTTACCCCTTGTTCGTGGTTCCCGGGACCAATGTCCGGGAGGAACTGACCTCCTTGCCCGGCAATTATCACCTCTCGGTGGATCAATTGCCGCGGGAGATCGCCGAGATCACCGCCTTGGGCATCCAAAGCGTGCTGCTGTTCGGTTTGCCCGAATGGAAGGACGAGATCGGCTCCAGCGCTTTCCAAGCCGACGGAACGGTCCAGCGGGCCATTCAGACGATCAAGACCTACCGTCCCGATCTGCTGGTCATCGCCGACCTCTGCCTCTGCCAGTACACTTCGCACGGCCATTGCGGCGTGCTCAAGGGTTGCCTGATCGATAACGACGTGACCTTGAAGATCCTGCAACAGGTGGCCCTATCATACGCCAAAGCCGGGGTGGACATCATCGCCCCCTCGGACATGATGGACGGCCGGGTGGGGGCGATGCGCAGCATTCTGGATGCCAACGGTTTCGAGAATTTGCCGATCCTGTCCTATGCCGCCAAGTACGCCTCCGCTTTCTACGGGCCGTTCCGGGAGGCGGCTGATTCGGCGCCGCAATTCGGCGACCGTTCGACCTATCAGATGGATCCGGCCAACAGCGACGAGGCGATGCGGGAGATCGCCTCCGATATCGAGGAGGGCGCCGACATGATCATCATCAAGCCGGCCCTGAGCTACCTGGACATTCTGCAGCGCGCCCGGCAGCAGTTCAACATCCCGGCGGTGGCTTACAATGTCAGCGGCGAGTATGCCATGGTCAAGGCGGCCGCCGCCCGGGGCTGGGTCGACGGCAAACGGATCAGCCTGGAGATTTTGCGGTCGATCAAACGGGCCGGCGCATCGGCCATCATTACCTACCACGCTAAAGAGGCGGCGGTCTGGTTGCGGGAGGAAGGGAAGTATTATGGCTGAACCCATCCGTCCGGAGCGTTCCGGACAGCTTTTCGAGCGGGCGCTCCGCTCGATCCCCGGCGGAGTGAACAGCCCGGTGCGGGCGTTCCGCTCGGTCGGCGGAACGCCGCGCTTTATCGCCAAGGGTTCCGGAGCCTATTTGTGGGACGTCGACGGCCGGCGCTATCTGGATTTCGTCGGCTCGTGGGGGCCCCTGATCCTGGGCCATGCCCGGCCGGAGATCTTGGCCGCCCTGGAGCGGGTCATGGCCGACGGGACCAGCTTCGGAGCGCCCACCGAGGCCGAAGTGGTCCTGGCGGAGACGATTCTGGCGGCCTTCCCCGGCATGGACCAGGTCCGCCTGGTCAACTCGGGCACCGAGGCCACCATGAGCGCCATCCGCTTGGCCCGGGCCCATACCGGCCGGAGTTTGCTGGTGAAATTCGCCGGCTGTTACCACGGGCATTCCGACAGCTTGCTGGTGAAGGCCGGCTCCGGAGCGGCCACTCTGGGCGTTCCGGATTCGCTGGGGGTGACGGCCGCGGTTTCCGGCCAAACCCTGATCCTGCCGTTTAACGACGGGGAAGCCTTGGCGGAGGCCTTTGCCGCCCGGGGCGGGGAGATCGCGGCGGTGATCGTGGAGCCGTTCCCCGGCAACATGGGACTGGTGCTGCCCCATCCGGGGTATCTGGAGGAGCTGCGGCGGCTGACCGCCGCCAGCGGCGCGGCCTTGATCTTCGACGAAGTGATCACCGGTTTCCGGGTCGCTTACGGCGGAGTGCAGACCCTTTACGGCATCGAGCCCGACCTGACCTGCCTGGGCAAGATCATCGGCGGCGGCCTGCCGGTGGGGGCCTACGGCGGCAAACGGGAGCTGATGGCGTTATTGGCCCCGGAAGGCCCGGTCTACCAGGCCGGAACCCTCTCCGGCAACCCGCTGGCGGTGGCCGCCGGCCTGACTACCCTGCGGCTGTTGCAGGAGCTGCAACCCTACCCCGAACTGGCCCAAAGGACCGCTGCCTTTGCCGCGGAGCTGCGGGCCCTGTTCGAGCGGGCCGGGATCCCGGCCACCGTCAATCAGGCGGAATCGCTGTTCACCGTCTTTTTCAACCCCGGCCCGGTCGTGGACTACGAGAGCGCCAGCCGGAGCGACCGGGAGCGTTACGCCCGGTTCTTCCACGCCATGCTGGAGCGGGGTTTTTATTTCAGCCCCGGACAGTTCGAGACCTGTTTCCTTTCGACCGCCCACGGCAGCGCCGATCTGGAACAGGCGTTAAGCGCGGTCCGGGATGCCCTGCCGGAACTGGGAGGCCGCTGATGCCGGCCCGGACCGTAATGATTCAAGGGACCTCCTCCAGCGTGGGCAAGAGCCTGATCGTCGCCGGCCTCTGCCGGGTCTTCCGGGAGGACGGCTACCGGGTGGCCCCTTTCAAGTCGCAGAACATGGCCCTCAATTCGGCGGTGACCCCCGACGGTTGCGAGATCAGCCGCTCCCAGACGATGCAGGCCGAGGCGGCCCGGGTGACGCCGACGGTGGCCATGAATCCGGTGCTGCTGAAGCCGAAGGGGGACCGCCGGGCCCAGGTCATTTTGAGAGGAAAACCGTTCGGGGACTTCGAGGCCCGCCAGTACCGGGAGGAAGTGACGGGCCAGGCGCTGGAGACCGTCCGGGAATGCCTGGAGGAATTGCGCCGGGACTATCAGATCGTGGTGATCGAGGGAGCGGGCAGTCCGGCCGAGATTAACCTGCGCGCCCACGACATCGCCAATATGACCATCGCCGCGATGGCCGACGCTCCGGTGATCCTGGTGGGCGACATCGACCGGGGCGGCTGCCTGGCCGCGCTGGTCGGAACGATGGAGCTCCTGGCGCCGGAGGAACGGCGGCGGGTGAAGGGCATCATCATCAATAAATTCCGGGGCGACCGGGGACTGCTCCAGCCCGGCCTGGATTTCCTGGAGGAGCGGCTCGGCCTGCCGATCCTGGGCGTTTTGCCCTATGTCCGGCTGGAGCTGCCGGAGGAAGATTCGCTGGGATTGCCCGACGGGCCGGCGCGCGGCGGTGCCGGGATCGTGGCCGGTGTGATCCGGCTGCCGCGGATCGCCAATTTTACCGACTTCGACGCGTTGCGCTGCGATCCCGGGGTGACGGTCCGTTACATCGAACGCCCGGACGAGCTGGACGGGGTCGACCTGATCATCCTCCCCGGCACCAAGAACACCACCGCCGATCTGGCCTGGCTGCGCCAGAGCGGGCTGGCGGAGCGGATCGCCGCCTTGGCGGAGCGGACCCTGATCCTCGGCATCTGCGGCGGCTACCAGATGCTGGGCCGGGAGATTCACGACCCGGCGGGGCTGGAGTCGGAGCTGCCGCAGCTGCCGGGTCTGGGCCTTCTGCCCGTCATTACCCGTTTCGAAGCCCGGGACAAGACGCTCCGGCAGGTGGACGCGGTCTGGCCGGACGGCGCCGGGACGGACCATCCGATCCAGGGGTATGAGATCCATCAGGGGATCAGCGAGATCACCGGCAACGCCAATCTGTTCCGCCTGGCGGACGGGGGCTGGGAAGGCTGCCAGCTGGAGCAGCGGCTCTTCGGGACCTATCTCCATGGCTGCCTGGACAATGATTTCTTCCGCAACCACCTGCTCCGGCTGGCCCGGCGGCGGAAGGGGCTGCCGGACCAGCCGGCCGGCCCATCCTTCCGGGAGGTCCGCGAGGGGAGTTACCGGCGACTGGCGGCGGTGCTCCGCCAGCATCTCGATCTGGCGACGATCTATGAATGGATGGGGTTCGAACGTGGCAGCGCCTAATTTGCTGACGGTTCTCAGCGGGCTGGGCGTCGACGGACTGGTGGGCGACCCGCCGCGGCTGCCCCATCCGGTGGTGGGGCTGGGATGGGTCATCGCCGGGCTGGAACGATGGCTGAACCGGCCGGGCCGTTCGCCGCTCCTCCTGCGCTGGCTGGGCATTCTCACCGTCGGCCTGGTGGTGGGCCTGGCCTTCGGAGCGACGCTGCTGCTCTTGGAATGGCTTGGCCCCGTCGGCTGGCTGTATTGGCCGGTCAACGCCTGGCTGATGGGAACCACCGTGGCCCGGCGCGGCTTGCAGGAGGCGGGGAGCGCCATCTACCGCGCCTTGCGGAACGGCGATCTGGCGGCGGCCCGGGCGGAAGCGGGAAAGATCGTCGGCCGGGACACCGGCGGCCTGGGGGAGGCGGAAGTGGTCCGGGCCGGCGTGGAATCGGTGGCTGAGAATACCGTGGACGGGATCATCGCTCCGCTCTGTTACGGCCTGCTGGGCGGGACGCCGCTGGCCATGGCCTACCGGGCCGTCAATACGCTCGATTCGATGCTGGGCTATAAGAACGAGCGTTTTCGCCATTTCGGCTGGGCCGCCGCCCGGCTGGACGATCTGGCCAACTATCTCCCGGCCCGGCTGACCGGGCTGCTGCTGGTGGCCGCCGCCGGGCTGCTGGGCGGCGCTGCCCGGCAGTCCTGGCGGATCATGCGGCGGGACGCCCGGAAGCACCCCAGCCCCAACGGAGGCTGGCCGGAGGCGGCCGTCGCCGGGGCGCTGGGGATTCGCCTGGGCGGCTTCAATGTGTATCACGGCCGAACCTCATTCCGGGCTTATCTGGGGAACCCCGACCGCCCCCTGGAAGCGGAGGATCTGCGGCGCGCCGTCCGCCTGCTGAACGGGGCGACGGTTTTATGGCTAGTGCTCGCCGCAGTCATCGGGCTGGGAATGCAAGGCTAACCGGAACGGCCGGGCAGCGGCCGCCTCCGCTCCGGCGGGAATGGCCCTCCTCCCCGCGCCGGCGGCCCCGGCCGGGGCGGAGCCACCCCGGACGCGGGCAGCGCCGGCCCGCCATGGGGCAATAGCCGCCCCAAGCCAGGCCTAAGGAGCCCGGTGCCGCGCGGGAGAGGCCCCGGATCGGGCGGGGGTCGCCCGGGGCGGGGCCGGAGCGGCCCACATTTCAGGATTCAAGGGAACGGAGGAAATCGGATAATGAATGGATTGCAAAATACCCTGAAGCGGATTCAAGGCCTGGATCAACAGGCGATTCAGGCGATCCGGGTCTATGAGGATACGTTGACCAAACCGCCGGGGAGCCTCGGAGTACTGGAAAGCATCGCCGCCCAGCTGGGCGGGATCACGGGCCAGGCCTTTCCGGAGGTGGCCGCGCCAAAGGCGGTGGTGGTAATGGCCGCTGACCACGGCGTGGTGGCCGAGGGGGTCAGCGCCTTTCCCCAGGAAGTCACGGTCCAGATGGTGGCCAACTTTTGTAACGGCGGCGCGGCCATCAATGTGCTGGCCCGCCACGCCGGGGCGGATGTCGTGGTGGTGGATGTCGGGGTCGCCGCGCCCATCGACCATCCCCAGGTCATCTCCAAAAAAGTCCGCTTGGGAAGCGCCAATATGGCGCAGGGTCCGGCGCTGACCCGGGAAGAAGCGGTCCAAGCCCTGGAAGTGGGGATCGCGGTGGCCGGGGAGCTGATCGACCGGGGCTACCGGCTCCTGGCCACCGGCGAGATGGGCATCGGCAATACCACCGCCTCCAGTGCGATCGTGGCCGCCTTCACCGGCCAGGCCGCTGCGGCGGTGACCGGCCGGGGCACCGGGCTGGATGCGGCGGCGGTCGGCCGCAAGGCGGCGGTGATCGACCGGGCGCTGGCGGTCAACCGGCCCGACCCGGCCGACCCCCTGGATGTTCTCGCCAAGGTTGGCGGCCTGGACATCGCCGGCCTGGCCGGACTGATCCTGGGAGCGGCGGCCCGGCGGGTTCCGGTGGTGATCGACGGCTTCATCAGCAGCGCCGCCGCGCTGGTGGCGGCGCGCCTGGCCCCTCTGGCGTCCGGCTACATGATCGCCTCGCACTGCTCGGCGGAGGCGGCGCACCGCCGCTTATTGGAGCTCCTGGGCCTGAAACCCCTTCTCGAACTGGAGATGCGCTTGGGCGAAGGGACCGGCGCGGTGCTGGCCTTCGGCATTATCGATGCCGCGTTGAAAACCCTGCGGGAGATGGCGACCTTCGAATCGGCCGGCGTCGCCAAAGGGGAAGCATGAACCCGCCGCATGTGCTGGTCACCGGCGGGGCCCGTTCCGGCAAAAGCCGCTTCGCCGAGAAATTGGCGGCGGAGTCGGCCGCTCCGGTGGTCTATGTGGCCACCGCCGCGCCGCTCGATGAGGAGATGCGGCGGCGCATCGCCGCTCACCGGGAGCGGCGGCCGCCCGAATGGGAGACGGTGGAGGAGCCTCTGGATCTGGCGGGAGTACTCCGCCGCTCCCGGGCCGGGACGACCGTGTTGATCGATTGTCTGACCTTGTACGTCAGCAACTGGCTCTTCGCCCACGAGGGGGAGGACCCGGCGGCGCGAGAGGCGCTTTTCGGCGCGACCCTCCATGACCTGGCGTCGGCCCTCCGGGACTGCCCCGCCGGAGTGATCCTGGTTGCGGGCGAAGTGGGGCTGGGCATCGTCCCCGAGAATGCCCTGGCGCGGAGTTTCCGCGATCTGGCGGGGCTCGCCAATCAAGCGCTGGCCGCAGCCTGCGACCAGGTCTATCTGGTGGTCAGCGGAATACCGGTGCGGATCAAAGGGTGAGGTGACGCTCCATGAAGATGTTACGGGCCTTCCGCACTGCGGTGGGTTTCCTGACGATTCTGCCGGTCGGCCCGCGCGACGCGGCGGCGGCGGATTTCGGCCGGGCGGTGGGGTTTTTCCCGGCCGCGGGCGTGCTGTTCGGCCTGACGGCCTGGGCTGGTCTGCATGGCCTGGGCCGGCTCTTGCCGCTCCCGGTGGCCGCCTGGCTGACGGTCTTTGCCGGCGTCTGGCTGAACGGGGCGATCCACTGGGACGGCTTCGCCGACACCGCCGACGGCCTGGGCGGATCCAGCCCCGAGCGGCGTTTGGCGATCATGAAGGACAGCCGGCTGGGGGCGTTCGGCGGCATGGCCCTGATCTTCCTGGCGCTGGGCAAGACGCTGATGCTGCCGCAACTCCTGGATCAATCCCCGGCCATGCTGGTCCTGGTGCCGGTGGTTTCCCGCTGGGGCATGGCCTGCTTCATGGCCACCCAGCCCTCGGTCTCCCAGGGTCTGCTGCGCATCTTCCAGCTCCCCAATAAGACGGCCACTCTGGCGCTGGCGACCGGCCTGACGCTGGCGGCGGCGCTCTGGGCCGGAACCGGCTCCCTGGCCGTTCTGGGAGCGGCCCTGGCGGCCCTGGCGCTGCTGGCGCCCTTCATCCGGCGGCGGTTCGGCGGAATCACCGGCGATATTCTGGGCGCAACCAATGAACTGCTGGAACTGCTGGGCTGGGCGGTGCTGCTGGTCAAGTTTCCCGGCTGAGGCCGGGTTTTCGAAGAAACGGTAAAGTAGGCTTGCTTACAATGACGGAGCGACTCCAGACGATCCCGGCCGCCGGCGGCGACCATGGCGGCAATATCGAAGCGGCGCGGCGGGTACACCGCCGCCGCAGTTTTCTCGATCTCAGCATCAATGTCAACCCCTGGGGGCCGCCTCCGGCCGGCTGGCTCAGACTCCTCGCCAGCCTTCCGGCGGTCCGGCGGTATCCCCAGCCGTATTCGCGGGACGGGCGGGCCGCGCTGGCGGCCTTTTTTAGGGTATCCGCCGATCGGCTGGCGCTGGGGAACGGCGCCGCCGAGCTGATCCACAGCCTGCCGGAGATCCTGCCGGCGCGGCGGGCGGTCGTTTTCGAGCCGACCTTTTCCGAATATGCCCGGGCTTTCGAGCAGCGCGGCAAACCGGTGGCGCGGCTGCCCCTGACCGCCGCTTTCGGAATCGACCCGGTCCCGGCCCGGCAGATCCTGGCCCCCGGCGATATCTTATTCATCTGCCAGCCCAATAACCCGACGGGCCGCCGCTTCCCGGAGGCCGCGCTCCTGGACCTGATCCGGCTGGCCGAAGCCAGGCAGGCCTGGACGCTGGTGGATGAATCGTTCCTCTGGTTCTGCGGCGCGCTCCCCGAATCGAGCGTAGTCCGTTACCTGGACGAGTTTCCCAGGCTGCTGGTGCTGAACTCCCTGACGAAGATCGGCGCAATTCCCGGGTTGCGGTTGGGACTGCTCCTGGCCGGCGCGGACATCGTACGTTCGTTGGAGGCCGCCCTGGATCCATGGAACGTCAATCGCTTGGCGCAGGCCCTGATCCCCGCCATCATCGAGCCCAAGTTCCTGGCGCGGACCCGGGAGCGGCTGGCGCGGGAGAACCGCTGGCTGGCGCAGCGGCTCGCCGGGGTGAACGGTTTGACCGTCTATCCTTGGGAAGTCAACTACTTCCTGGCCAAGGTCGGGCATCCGGACCTGAACGGCACGGAATTCATCCGGAGGCTGGGAGAGCGGGGAATCCTGGTCCGGGATTGCCGGAACTTTGCCGGGCTGGGCCCCGATTATTTCCGGGCGGCGGTGGGCCTCCGGCCGCAGAACCGGCGGTTGCTCGCCAATCTGTTGGATATTCTAAAGTGAAGAGAAAGCGGATCCGCCCGGCGGAAAAAGGTTGGAGAGAATAGGGGATTGTCATGACGGAAGAGCAAACGCAAGCGCAAACGGGAACGCTGTATCTGGTGGGGACGCCGCTGGGGAATCTGGAGGATATTACGCAACGGGCATTGCGGACTCTGCGGGAGGTCGATCTGATCGCCGCCGAGGATACCCGGCATACCCTAAAGTTGCTGAATTATTTTGAAATCAAGCGGCCCTTGCTCAGCTATCATCAGCATAATGAGCGGGAGCGGGCCGACGGCATCATCAGCCGGCTGCGGACCGGCGCCAACGTGGCCCTGGTCTCCGACGCCGGAATGCCGGGGATCTCCGATCCCGGCCAATGGCTGGTGGCGGAGGCGGTGCGCCAGGGGATCCGCGTGGTCCCGGTCCCCGGTCCTTCGGCGGTCGTTACCGCACTGGCCGCCTCGGGGCTGGATTCAAGCTCCTTCCGGTTCGGGGGGTTTTTGCCCCGTCGCAAGACAGAGCAGCTGCAACAGCTGGAGCGGCTCAAAGAGTTCCCTGGGACGCTCATTTGGTACGAGGCGCCGCACCGCTTGGTACAGACCCTCAAGAATATCCAGGCGGCGCTGGGGGATCGTTCCATCGTCCTGGCGCGGGAATTGACCAAAGTCCATGAACAGTTTATCCGCGGGAGCATCAGCGAAGTGCTGGCGGAGTTGGAGCGCAATGGCGTCAAAGGAGAGTTTACGATCCTGGTCGAAGGCTGTTTAGCACCGGAAATCATCCGACAGGATTCGACAAACCCAGATTTGGAAGAAATTTTAAATAACCTGGACAACCGGAACGGCAGTTTGAGAGAGAATCTGAAGGCGATCGCCCGGCAGACCGGCCGCGGCACCCGCGAGATTTACCAATTGTACCTTCAAAAAAAAGGGAAAAACAAAGAGGAGGCTTAACCTCCTCCTTTCCTCCTAAAAAACTCTCTATATCTGTATTAGCAAGCGCCCTTCATGGATTCCAGGCAGGATTTGCAAATGTTCTTGCCTTTGAAATCCCGGATACCTTCGGCATTTCCGCAGAAGATACAGGCAGGTTCGTATTTTTTCAAGATGATTTTCTCGCTGTCTACATAAATTTCAAGCGCGTCTTTTTCGTCGATCTGAAGGGTCCGGCGCAGTTCGATCGGAATAACCACCCTTCCCAATTCGTCGACTTTTCTCACGATCCCTGTAGATTTCATCATGATTCGTCACTCCTTTCGTTAAAATTCGACAATCATCAACACTATTATACCTATATTTACTTTCAAAGTCAATTTAATCCAAAAAAAATATTTAGTTTTTTTCCTTAAATTCCAGTAAATTTTTTGGCGGTCTATTGATAATTTGGTAATGGGCGTCGGATGATAACGGTAATTATTTCGGCAGGCGCGGCGCGGAAGTTTACCGGTATTTATTGGGAAAACACTTGACAAAACCGGCTGAAGTGGATATAGTAATTTTACCAATCCCGATGGTTCGGACAATTGAATCGTTGATCAACAGTGAAGGAAAGAGTACTTACGGAGATCCGTTTTTCAGAGAACCGGCGCAGGTGAGAGTCCGGTCGGATTCGGTAAGGAAAATGATTCCGGAGTTACCGGTCGAATCGAGAATTGGCGAAGCCGATTGTCGCAGTAGATTCGGTCGTTTTCCGCGTTAAGGATCCAAGTCCTCCACCCAAAGTAAGCTGAGACGGTGCTTTCGCTCTGGCGATGTTGGGGAAACGATGCCGCTTCCGGCAGCAGCTGTCTTTTTGCCGGGTATCGTTTTGGAGGAGAATTGGGGTGGTACCACGAAGGCTAACCTCTCGTCCCCTGCCGGGGATAAGGGGTTTTTTTATTTTGATTTTCAGGAAATCGAAACGTTCGCAGAGGGGGATTCGCATGGGCAAGTTTTATCTGACGACACCAATCTATTATCCCAGTGACAATCTGCATATCGGGCATGCGTACACCACGGTGGTGGCCGACGCCTTGGCCCGTTATCACCGGCAGATCGGGGACGAAGTCTGGTTTTTGACCGGCACCGACGAACATGGCCAAAAGATTCAGCGCCGGGCCGAGGCGGCCGGGGTGACTCCCCAGGCCTATGTGGACGGGATCGTGGCTAACATCAAGCAGCTGTGGCAGCTCTTTCAGATCAGCAACGACGATTTCATCCGTACCACCGAGGAACGGCACGAGCGAGCGGTCCAGCAGATCTTCGACCGCCTTTACCAGCAGGGGGATATCTACAAAAGCGAGTACCAGGGCTGGTACTGTACGCCTTGCGAGGCTTTCTGGCTGGAACGGCAGTTACAGGACGGCAAATGCCCGGATTGTGGCCGCGAGGTCGAGCTGGTCAAGGAGGAGAGCTACTTCTTCCGGATGTCCAAATACGCCGATCGTTTGATCCGGCATATTGAGGAGCATCCCGAATTCATCCAGCCGGTCTCGCGCAAGAACGAAATGGTCAACAACTTCCTCAAGCCGGGGTTGGAGGATCTCTGTGTGTCGCGGACCACCTTCAGCTGGGGGATTCCGATTACCTTCGATCCGAAGCACGTCATCTACGTCTGGCTGGACGCCCTTTCCAATTACATCACGGCGCTGGGCTATCCGGAAGAGACTGAATTGTTCCGCAAATTCTGGCCGGCCGAACTGCACCTGGTGGGAAAGGAGATCGTCCGTTTTCACACCATTTACTGGCCGATTATCTTGATGGCCTTGGGTCTGCCGCTGCCGAAACAGGTTTTCGGCCACGGCTGGCTGGTCCTGGAAGGCGGAAAAATGTCCAAATCCAAGGGGAACGTGATCGACCCGGCGGTATTGATCGCCAAATACGGCCTGGATCCCATCCGCTACTACCTGTTGCGGGAGATCCCCTTCGGCTCCGACGGTTCCTATACCGAAGAGGCGTTGATCCTTCGTACCAACCAGGATCTCGCCAACGACCTGGGCAACTTGCTGCACCGGTCGTTATCGATGATCGAAAAGTTCAACGGCGGGGTCATTCCGACGCCCGGCGCCTATCAGGAGCTGGACCAACAGGTTATCGACCAGGCGCGCCAGAGCATCCGGGAGATGAGCGAGGCCATGGCTAAGCTGGAAGTCAACAACGCGCTGATCGCCATCTTCAAGCTGGTGAGCAGAGCCAATAAGTATATCGACGAGGCCGCGCCCTGGGCGCTCGCCAAACAGCCGGACGGCCGGGAGCGCTTGCATACCGTGCTGTATACCATGGCCGAAACTTTACGGCTGTCCGCGGTGCTGCTGGTGCCTTTCCTGGTCGAGACCCCGGGCAAGATTTGGAATCAACTCGGCGTGGACGGCATTCCGGCCGAGCAGGATTATCAGTCCGCGAGCCAGTGGGGCGGTTTGCAGCCGGGTACCGTGACCCGGAAAGGCAACCCGATCTTCCCGCGGATCGAGGATGAAAAGAAGGAAGCATCCAAACCGGAAACACCCAAGGAGGAAAAGACTGTGACAGCGACACCACCCCAGCCGGAACAGCCCGGCATCGAACAGATTACCATTGAGGATTTCGCCCGGATCGACCTTCGGGTGGCCAAAGTTCTGGAAGCCGAGCGGGTGGAGAAATCCGACAAGCTGCTCCGCCTCAAGGTCAAGGTACTCGGGGCCGAACGGCAGATTGTGGCGGGGATTGCCCAGCATTACCAGCCGGAGCAATTGGTCGGGAAAGAAATCGTGGTGGTGGCCAATCTCAAGCCAGCCAAACTGCGGGGACTCCTCTCCGAGGGGATGCTGCTGGCCGCCTCCAATGAAGACGGCAAGCTGGCGCTGGTACGGCCGGAGGCCGAAATCGGCGCAGGCGCGAAGGTGCGGTAGAACCCATGTGGATCGATAGCCATTGCCATCTCAACGACGAGGCGTTTGCAGCCGATTGCGAGGAGGTCCTTGAGCGGGCGGGGGCCGCAGGGGTGGAGGCCATGATCGTCGTCGGCTTCGACCTGCCATCCTCGGAGCGGGCGATCCAACTGGCGGAGCGGCATGAGCCGCTCCGCGCGGCGGTGGGCATCCACCCGCATGATGCGAAGATCTGGGATGCGGAGGTGGCGGGCCGGCTCCGCCAGTTGCTGGGGCATCCACGGGTCGTGGCCCTTGGCGAGATCGGGCTGGATTATCATTACAATTATTCTGCTCCGGAGCAGCAACGCATCGCCTTCAAAGCGCAACTGCAGTTGGCGGCGGACTGCGACAAGCCGGTGATTATCCATAACCGGGAGGCCCATCAGGACACCCTGATGATTTTGACCGAGCAACCCCTGGGCGCGGCCGGCGGGGTCATGCATTGTTACAGCGGCAGCCTGCCCATGGCGGAGAGCTTTTTAAAGCTGGGGCTCCATATCTCGCTGGCCGGCCCCGTCACCTTCGCCAATGCGGCCAAGCTTCGGGAGGTGGCGGCGGCCTTGCCGCTAGCCAAATTGCTGGTGGAGACCGATTCGCCGTACCTGGCGCCGCATCCCTGGCGCGGCCGGCGCAATGAGCCCGGCTATGTCGGGTTCGTCGGCGCCAAGCTGGCGGAGATCAAGGAGTTGCCCCTGGCGGAGGTAATGGAGCAGACCACTGCCAATACGCGGCGCTTGTTCCGTTTGTAACCGAAAAGATGTCGGCCGCGTATGATTTTAGGGAATTTGGATGATACTGGTTGGAGTGGCAGGATTTTAATTTCGGAAAGAACGAGTCGATGGATGGAGGGAGCGGCATGAACCAGCAGAACCAGGCCAAGGATTCGGCGCCGGCCATCGCCTACCGGCTGGGGGACGCCTTATATCTAAATATTACGAATCGCTGCCCGAACGGGTGTGTTTTTTGCATCCGGGAAAGCCCCGGGGGAGTGGGTTACAATCTGTGGCTGGACGCCGAGCCCACGGCGGATGAGGTTATCGAGGCGGCCGGCGACATCGCGCCATACCGGGAAGTGGTTTTTTGCGGGTACGGCGAACCGTTGCTCCGGCCGGAGATCGTGACGGAAGTAGCCCGGCGGTTGAAGGAGCGGGCCTCCGTTCCCATCCGGATCAACACCAACGGTCTGGCCGATCTTTTTTTGGGCTTCGACGTCCTGCCCCAACTGCAAGGGCTGATCGATGGCATCTCCATCAGCCTGAACGCGCCGGATGCCGAGGCCTACCAGCGGCTGACCCATTCGCCCTACGGCTTACAAGCCTTTCCTGCGGTATGCGAGTTCGCCCGCCGCAGCAAACGCTACATTCCCAAGGTCACCGTATCGGTGGTCCATTATCCCGGCGTCGATCTGGAGCGTTCCGCCCAGGTCGCGGCGGCGCTCGGGGCGGAGTTTCGGGTCCGGGAGATTCAGGGATTTGAGCAGGCCTGAGGAGGCGGCATGGAATGAACCGCGACGGGCACAATATACCGGGAAGAGTATTGCGAAAAAGATGCGCCCGATCTTGAACATTCACGACAGCTCGTCCGTCTGACCGGATGATGAAAAAATTTTTTCAGCTGGTTTCAGCGTATTTCCAGGTCTGGAAGCCGGTTGTTTCGGAATAACGGTTTGTTAAGAAGGAGGCAATTCCCGCGACCGGCAGGAATTGGCGGTTCAATGGCGAATTTTTTTAAGATACTCGTTTCATACCCGGCCGTAGCGGCCTTCGGCCCCGGTCAACTCTTGAGATACGGTCCGGGATGACGCCGGTGAATTCAGCATCGGGATGAGAATGCACCGGTAATTTTTTAGCAAAGGTGGGATGGCATGCAGATAAGCAGCGAACAATGGGGAAACAAAAAAACCAAGTATACCCTGATCATCTCCGCTTGTATCCTGATCATCTCATGTATCGGGCTTTTGGCTTATTGGGTAGCGCTTGACCGGGTCACCCTGGAGGTCGACGGCCACCGCTATCAATGGCTGACCGTCAGCTCCACCGTGGGCCAGGTGCTTCGGGAAAAAAACGTCAGCCTGAAAGAGGGAGACGAGATCAAGCCCGCTTTGGAGAGTCCGGTCACTGAGAATCTGGCGATTCAGGTGACCCGTTCCTTCCCGGTCACGGTCAGTGCCGC
Source organism: Hydrogenispora ethanolica (assembly GCF_004340685.1). Lineage (NCBI taxonomy): Bacteria > Bacillati > Bacillota > Hydrogenispora > Hydrogenispora ethanolica. The sequence goes on from NZ_SLUN01000004.1 coordinate 29,268, forward strand.
CGGGAAAACAACCCAGGTTTTTACGATTAGCCGGCCGGTCCGCGAGGTACTGGCCAGGGCGAACATTACTTATGACGCCGACGACCGGATCGTTCCGGGTGTCGACGAGCTGGTCCAGCCGAACCAGAAGATTCAGGTCGTCCAGATTACCACCAAGGTCGAGAACCGGCGGCTGGTGATCAATCCGGCCACCGAGTACCGGAAAGACCGCGCCCTGGAGCGCGGGGTCGAAAAGGTGATCCGCAAAGCCCAGCCGGGAATCATGGAACGGCAGGTCAAGGTGGTCTACGAGGACGGCCGGCCGGTCCGTCAGATTAAACTGATGGATAAGGTCATCAAACCGGCGCTCAACGGGATCATCGCCGTGGGCGTCAAGCCGTTGGTTCAGACCCTCGTGACCTCCCGGGGTACTTACCGCTACATCGAATTGCGGAAGATGGAAGCCACCGCGTATTATCCGGGGCCCGAGAGCACCGGGAAATATGCCGCCGCCGCCCGGACCTACACCGGCAAGCGGGCCGGTTTCGGCCTGGTCGCCGTGGACCGGCGGGTGATTCCGCTCGGAACCAAGCTGTATATCGAGGGTTACGGCAAAGCGGAAGCGGCCGACATCGGCGCGGCCATCAAGGGGAACCGGATCGATCTCTGTTTCGAGACCTACCGCGAGGCGGTCATGTTCGGCCGCAAAAAAGTGAAAGTGTACATTCTGGAGTAAGGCAAGGAATACAGGTTGCAACCGGAAAATTGAAACGGATTTTGGCATGGGGGTTTTTGACCCGGCCAGGCAATGGATGAGACGCCGCTCGCATGCGGCGTCTTCTTGATCCGGGGCGGTGTCGCAGGGCCGCCTCGCTCCGAGGACTGCCGATACAAAGCGGATATACCGCCGGCCGTTTCGATGGTATAATATTCACGACGCTCCGATATTCCGGATTTTTGAGGTGAACGGATGTTTATCAACAAACAGAGTCATATTCCGGTATACTATCAATTGAAGAAGAGCCTGCTGGAACAGATCCATAGCGGCCAGTTCGACGGCGGCCGGCCGATCCCGTCGGAACGGGAGTTGAGCGAGAAGCTGAACATCAGCCGGATGACGGTCCGCCAGGCCATCAACCAATTGGTGAACGAGGGCGTCCTGTACCGCGAGAAAGGCCGGGGCACTTTTGTTTCCAAGGCCAAAATGGAGCAGCGCAACGTCATGAGTTTCTCCGATTTCGTGCGCCAGAGCGGCCGGACTCCCGCCACCCGGGTGCTCCATTTCGGCAGGGAGATCGCTCCGCCCGAAGTCGCCGCAGCGCTCGAACTGGATGGCGCGGCAGCGGTCTTCAATCTGAAACGGTTGCGGTTGGCGGATCAGACCCCCATCGCCATCGAGCAGGTTTTTCTGCCGGAACGCTTATTCCCGGAGCTGGACCGGCACGACCTGACCGCCTCGCTGTATCAGCTGATCAAGGACGAGTATTCCTATGTCATCCATTTCATTGACAACTCGATCGAGGCCGGCCGTCCCGGCAAGGAGGAAAAAGCAGTGTTGCACCTCGGCCCGGGCGAGCCGCTGCTCCGCATCAGCGGACTCTACTTCTCCGTCTCCGGCCAGAAACTCTTCTATGAAAATTCGGTCTATTCGGCCACCCAATACCGGTACAGCGTCCGCATTCATGTCAAAGAGAACCGCTAAAGGCGGTTCCGGATAGCGCCCGCGCCGTCCCGGTCGTTACCAGCCTGCGGGCCGGAGCGGCGGCCACAGCCGCTCCGACGCTTCGCACGGCAGCTCCCGGAAATTTTAACAAGCCTGCTCTTGATTTTAGGAGACGGCAGTGATACCATGAAAGCAACAAAGTGGTATATACCTCTATACCGAAACGATATTCATGCCTGATCGTCATCCCGGCGCATCCGGTGGCGGCTTCCGCCATCCGGCGCCCCGGGCGGGAAGGCATCGTCAGGCGAAATGAAACGGAGGATTCATCATGGTTCAAATGTGGGAAGAGATCTGGGAGCAGCCGGCCGTGCTGGAGAGTTGCATCACTCTAAATAGCGGCGTCATCGGGGAGGTCGTCAAGGCGATCAAGGCCCGCGAGATCGATCTGATCTACATCGCCGCCCGGGGGACTTCGGATCACGCCGCGGTCTACGGCAAATATATCTTCGAGTATACCCTGGGGATCCCGGTGGCGCTGGCCGCGCCGTCCATCGTCACGATGTACTCCCAGGATCTGAAGCTGAAAAACTGCCTGGTCATCGGCATCTCCCAATCGGGAAAGGCCGCCGACGTGATTGAGGTGATCAACACCGGCAAGCGCAGCGGCGCAGTGACCGTGGCCATCACCAACGACCCCGCCTCTCCGCTGGCCCGGGCCGGCCAGTTTCATCTGGACTGCCATGCCGGGCTGGAGAAGAGTGTCGCCGCCACCAAGACTTTCAGCGCCGAGATGATGGCCCTGGCGCAGCTGGCGGCGGCCTGGTCCGGCGATCCGGCGATGGCCGGGGAACTGGCTTCCGTCCCTCAAAAGCTGCTGCCGCTCCGCGACGAGGCCGAGGTGATCGCGGCCAAGGCCGAACGGTACCGCTTCATGGACGAATGTTTTGTACTGGCCCGGGGCATCAACTACGCCATCTCGCTGGAGGCGGCGCTCAAGATTCAGGAGACTTCCTACGTCCGGGCCAAAGCCTTTGCCACCTCCGACTTTCAGCATGGACCCATCGCCATGGTGGAGAGCGCCATCCCGATCCTGATCTTTGCGCCCCAGGGGCCGAGTCAGGCCGATATGCGCGAGATCATCGCCAAACTCACCCAGAGCCAGGTGGAGCTGATCATCGTCTCCAACAGCCCGGACCTCCTGGCGATGGGCCAGAGCGCCTTCACCATCCCCGATACCGGCAACGATGTGATCTCGCCCTTCTTCAACATGATGGTGGCCCAGATGTTCGCCTGCAAGCTCTCCCTGGTCAAGGGGTATGACCCCGATAAACCGCGCCGGTTGTCCAAAGTGACCATTACCCGCTGAGCCGGGGAGTCTCGCCCCGAGCCGCCGCGGCGGCACTGGCGGCTCCGCCCCGGGACCGGCGGAACGGCCTTTTTACCCATTCAACCATCGAACAGGATTTTTGTGAAAGGACGGCCATCAGGCCGTCCTTCAACGTTCTCCGCACCCGCTTAAAAGACTCTTGGAAATTCCCGGCCTAGGCCGCCCGCTCCCGGGCGACGGTTGCCTCCGTCATGTCGGCTCCCGCCCCTGTCTGGGCGAGCGCGGCCCAGGACCGAGATGCTCGTGCTCCGGGCGGCTGCCGCCGCGACCGGGGCATGAGATCCCAGCCTCCGGGCGGGAGGCATCCCGGCCCGGGTTGCTTTGGCCCGGAGCGGGGCCGGTTCATTCCAGCCTGGCGAAAATAGTTCCCGGAGTGCCGCGGCGGCGGAGGAAGCGCGGCTGGATCTCCCGCCAGTTGGAAAGGAGCATTTTTCTAAAAGCCATGTGATAAAGTCCTCAAATTCGGAAAAAATCGACTTTATCACTTGCTTTTCTGAGCTTTTGTGAATACCCCGACCTTTCGGACGGGGTTTATCACAACGCTTCTAAACGAGGGAGAAAAAAGGAGATCCGGGCACCTTTTGATTCGCTGGAAGGGGATGAAATGTAAATTCGGGGTAAAGTTCCGTTGAACGGATTTTGAAAGGTATGTTATAATAAATGACATCGATGACATCACGATTTCAGGAGGCAAAGCGATGGCGACCATTTATGATGTGGCGGCGCGGGCCGGGGTATCCCCGAAGACGGTCTCCCGGGTGATCAACCATTGCGCGACGGTGAAGGAGGAGACCCGGCAGCGGGTGCTGGATGCCATCCGGGCGCTGGATTACCATCCCAATGCGGTCGCCAAGAGCCTGAAACAGCAAAAGACCTTTAATATCGGCTATGTCATTCCCTACGGCTCGGACTTTGTCTTCCGCGACCCCGCCCAGCTGGAGCAGATCAAGGGAGCCAACGACGTGCTGGCGGCGAGCGATTACAATTTGATCCTCTCGGTGCCCAAGTCGGGCCGGGATGCCCTGCGCGAAGTGGATAGCCTTTTGAAACACAAGAACGTCGACGGGCTGATCCTCTACGCCATGGCCGGAGTCGAGCCGCTGGCCCGGGAGTTCGAGGCCAAGGGGCTGAAATATGTTTCATTGGGGAAATGTTATCCGGAACAGAAGTATAACTTCGTGGAGGTGGAAGCGCCCAGCGGCGGCTATCTGGGGACCCGGTTCCTGTTGAACCTCGGCCACCGCGAGATCGCTTTCCTGGGCGAGGCGCCGCAGTTTCTGGAACCGGACAAGGAGAGCATGATCAGCGGTTGCATCCGGGCCTACCAAGAGGCGGGACTGGAGTTTCCCGCCCAGGGAGTGCTGCCCGGGGATTATTCGGTCGAATGCGGTTATTACGCGGTGGAGCGGCTGCTGGCGAAACAGCCCGCGCCCACGGCGATCTTTTGCGCCAGCGATCCGATGGCCTGGGGCGTGTTGCGCGCGCTACGGGAGCGGGGGCTGGTTCCGGGAAAAGACATCGATGTCTTGGGCGGCGACGACCTGCCGCTGACCCAAAGCCTGGAACCGGGGCTGAGCGCGATTCATTCCAAACTGTACGAACTGGGCTCGCTGGGAGCGGGCATCTTACTGGAATGCCTGCGGATGGAGGATGAGGCCGCCCGGGAGATTCCCGGCCGCTATCTCCAGAGCGAGCTGGTGGTCCGCCAGTCCACCAACGGACCGACCCGCGACCGGGCCTGACCTGTGGCATTTGCCGCGGTTCGCGCCCGGATCCGACGCAAAGGAGCATCGTCATGCTGGAAGAAGGAAAATACGGCTACTTCGACCCCGAAGAGCGGGAATATGTCATCACCCGGCCGCAGACCCCCACGCCCTGGATCAATTATCTCGGCGGCGGGGAGTACGGCGGCATCGTCTCCAACAACGGCGGCGGCTACAGTTTTGACCGCGATCCGCGTTACAAAAGGGTGTTGCGTTACCGTTACAATGCGATCCCCGAGGACCAGCCGGGCCGTTACATCTATCTGCGGGACGACGAGAGCGGCGCCTTCTGGTCGGCTACCTGGCAACCGGTGAAGGCCGGCTTCGATCATTATCAATGCCGGCACGGTTTGGGCTATACCGTCATCTCCCAGCGGCACGCCGAGATCGGGAGCGAACTAACTTATTTCGTGCCCCTGGGCAAAAAGCTGGAATTTTGGTGGCTGAAGCTCCGCAACCACTCCCAGCGGACCCGCAGGATCTCCAGCTTCAGCTATGCCGAGTTCTGTTTCTTCGATGCCGCCAAGGATCAGCAGAATGTGGACTGGGTCCAGCAGATCCAGCGCGGCGTCTTTGAGGACAATATCATCTTTTGGAACGCTTTCATGCGGAAATGGGACGATGTCTTCATGACCGCCAGCCTCCCGGCCAGCTCCTTTGATACCAGCCGGGAGAGTTTCGTCGGCCGCTACCGCGATCTGACCAATCCGGCCGCCGTGGAAGCGGGGCGTTGCAGCGGCAGCGTCGCCCAGCGCGGCAACGGCGTGGGCGCGCTCCATCACCAACTGGAATTGGCGCCCGGCGCTACGCTGGAGCTGGTCTACGTCCTGGGCGTCACCTCCGACCCGGCGGCGCTCCGCAAGGAGCTGCCGGAGCTGCTCGGACCGGGAGCGGTGGACCGTCATTTCGCCGCGTTGCGGGAGTCCTGGCGGGATTACCTGGCGACGTTCCAGGCGGTCACGCCGGTTCCCGAATTGAACCTGATGCTGAATACCTGGAACCCTTATCAATGCAAGACCACCTTCGACTGGTCGCGCTTTGTCTCCCTGTATCAGCTGGGCATCGACCGGGGAATGGGTTTCCGGGATTGCGCCCAGGATCTGCTGGGCGTGGTCCATGCCCTTCCGGACCAGGCCAAAAAGTTGTTGCGGCGGCTCTTCCAATGCCAATTCGCCGACGGCCACGCTTATCACCTGTTTTATCCGCTGACCGGCGAGGGCACCATGGGCGAGGCCGAGGGCGGCAAGTATAACTGGTATTCCGACGATCACCTCTGGCTGATCGAGGCCACCGTCGCCTATCTCAAGGAGACCGGCGACCTGGATTTCCTGGCGGAACCGATCGGCTACGCCGGGGCGGAGCGGGCCGGAACGGTCTGGGAGCATCTGCTGCGGGCGCTGGAATTCACCGCCGGCCACCGGGGCGAGCACGGCCTGCCCCTGAACGGCTTCGCCGACTGGAACGACGCGCTCAACCTGGACCGGGGCGACGGCCGGGCCGAGTCGGTCTGGACCGGCATGCTCTACCACCGGGAATTGAACCTTCTCATCGAACTGGCGGAGCATCTCGGCAAATCGGCCGAGGCCGCCCGGCTGCGCGAGGCGGCGGCCCAAATGAAAGCGGCGATTAACGACGCCGGTTGGGACGGCGAGTGGTACCGGCAGGCCTTCGATGATCAGGGCGGGCCGGTGGGCTCCCAGAGTTGCGGCGCAGAGGAACAGATCTACCTGAACCCGCAAGCCTGGGCGGTGCTCTCGGGGGTGGCCGACGCGGCGCGGGCCGGAATGGCGCTGAGCCGCGCCAAAGAGCTGCTCGGCACCGAATTCGGGTTGGTGCTGCTGTATCCGGCCTACCGGAAGTTCCGGGACGACCGGGGCGGCGTGAGCACCTATCCGCCCGGCGCCAAGGAGAACGGCGGCATCTTCGTCCACACCAACCCCTGGTTCATCATAGCCGAGCTGATGCTGGGCCTGAAGAACGAAGCGTTCCGGGACTACCAGCGGATTCTGCCGGTCTACAAGAATGCCATCCCCGACCGGCACGAAGTGGAGCCCTACGTTTATTGCCAGAATATCCTGGGCAAGGAGCATCCCCAGTTCGGGCTGGGCCGCAATTCCTGGCTCACCGGCACCGCGACCTGGGCCTATGTGGCAGGAACCCAATACTTGCTGGGAATCCGCCCTCATTATGACGGCTTGATCATCGATCCGCAGGTTCCCGACGACTGGCCGGAATTCACCGTCCGGCGGCGTTTCCGCGGCCGCGATCTGGAGATCGGCTTCCGCGGCCCTGTGGCGGAACGAGGCATTTTCATCGCCGGGGAGCGGCTAACGGACCCGCGCTTCATTCCGCTGGACCGCCTGCAGCCCGGCCCGTCGCTGAAGATCCGGGTCCATTATTGAGACAATGGAGGAAATGGGATGAAATTCGGTTATTTCGACGATTCGCAAATGGAGTACGTGATTACCACGCCGCGCACGCCGCGCCCCTGGATCAATTACCTGGGTTCGCAGAATTTTTTCGGATTGATCTCCAATACCGCCGGGGGCTACTGCTTTTACAAGGACGCCCGCTTGCGCCGGCTCACCCGCTACCGGTACAATCAAGTGCCGGTGGATACCGGGGGACGTTACTTTTACATCAACGACGGGGGAGCGGTTTGGTCCCCGTCCTGGCAGCCGGTCCAGGCCGAGCTGGACGGGTACGAGTGCCGCCATGGCCTGGGCTATACCCGGATCACCGGGGTCAAAAACGATCTGAAGGTGGAAGCGCTGTTCTTCGTCCCCTTGGATCACGATTGCGAGATTCACCGGGTCACCCTGACCAATCAGGGCAAGGAGCCCAAGAGCTTCAAGCTCTTTTCGCTGGTGGAGTTCTGCCTGTGGAACGCCTATGACGACATGACCAACTTCCAGCGCAATTTTAATACCGGCGAGGTCGAGGTGGACGGCAGCGTCATCTATCACAAGACCGAGTACCGGGAGCGCCGCAACCATTTCGCCTTTTACGGGGTGAACCATCCCCTGGCCGGGTTCGACACGGACCGGCATAGCTTTACCGGGCTTTATAACGGCTTTCATAATCCCGAGGTCGTCGTAAACGGCCAGTCCCGCAATTCGGTGGCCGACGGCTGGTCGCCCATTGCCTCCCATTGCCTGGCGATCACCCTGGCGCCGGGGGAGAGCCGGGAGCTCATCTTCGTCCTCGGCTACGTGGAGAACGATCCGGAGCAGAAATGGGAGCGGCCGGGCGTCATCAATAAAACCAAAGCCCGCCGGATCTTGGCGGATTATGCTTCCCCGGACCGGGTCGGGCAGGCTTTGGCGGACTTGCGCGATTACTGGACCGGACTGTTGGGCGTCTATACGGTGGCCAGCGCCGACGCCAAGCTGAACCGGATGGTCAATATCTGGAATCCTTATCAGTGCATGGTCACTTTCAATCTTTCGCGGAGCGCGTCCTATTTTGAATCGGGGATCGGCCGCGGGATCGGCTTTCGCGATTCCAACCAGGACATTCTGGGTTTCGTCGGGATGGTGCCGGAGCGCGCCCGGGCCCGCATCCTGGATCTGGCGGCGACCCAGTTCCCCGACGGCAGCGCGTACCACCAATACCAGCCGCTGACCAAGCGGGGCAATGCCGATGCCGGAAGCGGCTTCAACGACGACCCGCTCTGGTTGCTCTATTCGGTGATCGCTTACCTCAAAGAGAGCGGGGATTACGCCATCCTGGACGAGGTCGTGCCGTTCAACAACGATCCGGCGGTGACCGCGACCCTCTTTGAGCATTTGGAATGTTCGATCCGGCACGTCTGGGAGCACCGCGGGCCGCACGGCCTGCCGCTGATCGGGCGGGCGGACTGGAATGATTGCCTGAATCTGAATTGCTATTCCACCACTCCCGATGAGTCCTTCCAGACCTGCACCAGCAAGGATGGGAAGACCGCCGAGTCGGTCTTCGTCGCCGGGATGCTGGTCCATATCGGCCCGGAATACGCCAGGCTCTGCCGGAAGCTGGGGCGGGACGACGCCGCGGCAAGCGTCTTGGAGAAAGTCGCCGCCATCCGCCAGGCGGTCCTGGATGCCGGCTTCGACGGCGAGTGGTTTCTCCGCGCCTATGACGACAGCGGCCGGAAAGTGGGGAGCCGCGAGAATGACGAGGGACAGATCTTCATCGAGCCGCAAGGCATGTGCGGCATGGCCCGGATCGGCGAGGAAAAGGGCCTGACCCTCAAGGCTCTGGACGCGGTGAAGCAGCGTTTGGATACCGCGCATGGCCTGCGCCTGGTCAACCCGGCCTACTCCGGGTACCGGCTGGAACTCGGGGAGATCTCGACCTATCCGCCGGGGTACAAGGAGAATGCCGGCATTTTCTGCCACAACAATCCCTGGGTGATGATCGCCGAAACCATGGTCGGCCGGGCCGAACGGGCCTTTGAGTATTACCGGAAGATCGCTCCGGCCTATCGCGAGGAGATCAGCGATCTGCACCGGATGGAGCCCTATGTCTATTCCCAGATGATCACCGGCAGCGACGCCAAACGGCACGGTGAAGCCAAGAACTCCTGGCTGACCGGGACCGCCGCCTGGAATTTCGTTGCCATTACCCAATATATTTTGGGAGTCCGGCCCGATTTCGAGGGGCTGGTGGTCGATCCCTGCCTCCCGGCCGAGCTGGCGGAGGTTACCGTCACCCGGAAATTCCGGGGCGTGGCATACCGGATCCAGATCGCCAACCGGCGCAGCGGCCACTATCGACTGACCGTGGCCGGCCGGGAAGTGGACGGCAAAGTGATCCCGTTGACCGCCGGCGCCGGCCCGGTGGTGGAAGTGTATTGCGAAACCTGAGGTTCCGGGAATGATCAGTATCGTATGAAGATGGCATGACGGAACACTTTCTTCTTTCCTCCTTTCTTTTGTAACCAACTTTTGCGGTTGGTTACTTTTTTTTGAATTTGCTTATATAAGTTGAATTAAATTTCTATTATGCATCATGTCCCTAAAGCCGGCCATGAAGGATAAATTAAGGAATTTAATTCAACTTATTACCGCTGTAATAGGATGAAATAAAATTCCGTTTTGATTCCATTTGCATTCGGTCTTCTATGCAAACGGCTTTGTTAAATGTCGTTTGCATTAGGAATGCAAATCTTATTAAAGAAATTTATTTCATCCTATCCCGGCGAAGCCGGAACCAAAAAGGTTTTTGGAGATCAATAGAGAGACAAAGCAAGTCCAAAAGCGACCTCTCCCCGATCCCCTCCCCGGCGAAGCGAATTCAGATAGACATTTCGACGGGGAGGGGTCAATCGCTTGAAACGAGGGCCAATGTTTATGCAAAAAGGTAAGTTTTTACGTGAATCAAACGGAAATAGGCCAAAGATAAAACCCCAAAATGGGCGCAATAATTTGTGGCAATCCACCCCTCCCCGTCGAGTCTACCATCAGAAATAACTTCGCCGGGCCATGTCCAGGAAGGATAGAGTCCGGCGGTTCACGGATGAAATACCGCCGGGGAGGGGACAGGGGGAGAGGTCAGTTTTTAGACAATCAGCGCGGCAAGGATCAGTTTGATTCTAAAAACGTCTCTGTATAACCTTGTTACGCATGAGTTTACAAGATCGCTTTTAAATATTTTACGCAAAATGAACTCAATTTCGTTCGTTAGATGGCCTATATAGAATGGGGTTGAATGAGCGGTTTCGGCGCAAAATAGAGTTGCTTTTTGGGAAGAATTCATCTACAATCCGAGATAGATGAGAGCGATCGACGGGATTCCGAAAGGGAATTCTTTTTTTACTACCCCGGTGGTTCAATCCATCGATAAGGAATTGGCTCACCGGATTCAATCGTGATAAGGAGATGATTGCATGGCCACACTGGCGGAGTTGGCGGCCTTGGTTGGCGGAGCGGTATTGGGGGATGGCGGAACGGCGATCGAGGGCGCGGCCGGTCTCGACGGCCTCCGGCCCGGCGTGATCACCCTCGGCGCCACCGATCAGGCGATCGCCGCCGCGTTGCAGGGGCCGGCGGCGGCGGTCATTGTTCCGGAGCGTGTCACCGAGCTGGCCAAGCCCGGAATCAGGGCCGTCAACCCCCGCCTGGCCTTCGCCCAGATCCTGACCTATTTCGCGCCGCAAGTTACTTGCGTCCCGGGCGTCCATCCGACCGCGGTCATCGGAAAGAACTTCCGCGACGGCGGTTGTCAGGTGGGCCCGTTGGTCTATATCGGGAACGAGGTGAGCATCGGCCGGGGAACGATCCTGCATCCCGGCGCGGTCATCGGCGACCGGGTCACCATCGGCGCGAACTCCATCATCCATTCCAACGTCGTCATCCGCGCGGAATGCCGCATCGGCGACCGGGTCGAGATCCACGACGGAACGGTGATCGGAGCGGACGGTTTCGGGTATGTGACGGTCGAGGGCCGGCACTATAAAGTCCCGCAGCTCGGCATCGTGGTGATTGAGGATGAGGTGGAGATCGGGGCCAATAGCGCCATCGACCGGGCCACGACCCATGTGACCCTGGTCAAGCGGGGCACCAAAATTGACAATCAGGTGATGATCGGCCATAACAGTTCCATCGGCGAGCACAATATGATCTGCGGCCAGGCGGCCATGGCCGGCAGCTCCATCGTGGGCGACCGGGTGACGCTGGCGGCGCGGGCCGGCTTGACCGGTCATCAGGAGATCGGGCACGACTCGGTCATCGCGGCCTGCGCCAAAGTCATCGGAAATCTGCCGCCGGGTTCCTTCGTCTCCGGCGATCCGGCCCGGCCGCATCAGAAGACCATGCGGATCCAGGCGTCCTTGAGCCGCCTGCCGGACCTGGTCAAAGAGGTCCGGGAACTCCGCAAGCTGGTTCAGGAGTTGCGGGAGGAGCAGGGAAAGCGGGATTAGATGGGTGAACCGTCGCGACGATTAATCATTTTGCTGCATGAGATTTACGGCGTCAACCGCCACATGGAATGGCGGGCCGAAAGGCTGCGGCGGGAAGGATACGAAGTGCTCTGCCCCAACCTGCTCGGCCGGGAGCCCTTTGAATATGAGGCGGCGGCCGAGGCTTACGCCTATTTCCTGAACGAGGTGGGCTTTGAGAAAGCTTATCAGGAGGCGCGCCGGATCATCCTCGACCAATTGCCCCGGTACGATGCGCTGTACCTGATGGGATTCAGCGCCGGAGCGACGGTGGCCTGGCGCTGCAGCGAGCTTGGCGTGCGGGGCGCGGTGGGGTATTACGGTTCGCGGATCCGCGACTTTGCGGCAGTCCGGCCGGAGTGCCCGGTTTTGCTCTTTTTCCCCGAGACCGAGCCGGGTTTTACAGTGGCGGAACTGGTGGAGACCCTGAATCACCGGCCGAAGGTGGAGTGTCATGTCTTCGCGGGAGCGCACGGCTTTGCCGACCCGTTCTCGGCCCGGTACCATCAAGCGTCAGCCGCTCGCGCGGAAGGGCTGCTCCAACGTTTCCTGGGGGAGATTGGCTAAAGCTCGTATTGAAAAATGGCTAAAATGTCAAAAAGGCTGTCCCAAAAGTAATTTCGGGGCAGCCTTTTGCGCGGTCCGGGGTTCGGTCCGGCTTCCCCGGGCCTTGGGGAAGCTTCTTTGCGGCTTGGTCCCGCTTCCTCAAGACCCGGGGAAAGAAGGATGGTTCTTCGGGAAGCCAGGATGAACATTGAAGATGCAGGTATGCGTCTTGAGGAAGCATCCCGAAGGTTTGGTTCTTTGTCCCGGAACCTCCGGGATGCTAGGATGACCCTTCGGGAAGAAAGGATCAAGGGATCCTCTGAAAGGATCAGGGGATCCCTTACAAGGATGAAGACCATCCTTGACACGGATCATAGCATTCCTAACATGGATCGCAAGATCCCTTGAAAGGATCGCGGCATCCCTTCCAAGGATGGCTTTCATCCTAACAAGGATGAAGAAGATCCGAGTTGGACGGAAGATCATCCCTGACATGGCGGCGCCATTCCGGAGCGGACCTAAAGGTCCTTCATCCGGCCGCAATCCCGTGGCTTAAACCGCGGCACCCGTTACGAGGGATTCAAGCCCGCGATAAGCTTAATTCCCGAGCTGGTGCCGATGCGGCTGGCGCCGGCTTCGATCATCGCCAGGGCGGTGGGGAGATCGCGGACCCCGCCCGAGGCTTTCACGCCGAAATCCGGTCCGACGGCCCGCCGCATCAGGGCGATGTCGGCCACGGTGGCGCCGCCGGGACCGAAACCGGTGGAGGTCTTGACGAATTGAGCGCCCGCTTCCACAGTCAGATGGCAGGCGGTGATCTTTTCGGTCTCGGTGAGCAACGCGGTCTCCAGGATCACTTTGACCAGCGCCCGTCCGGCCGCGGCATCCACCACCGCCTTGATCTCATCCCGGACCAGTCCCAGCAGGCCGGATTTGAGCGCACCGACGTTGATCACCATGTCGACTTCGGTGGCGCCTTCGGCGACCGCGGCGGCGGCCTCGAACGCCTTCACTTTGGGGGTGTTGGCGCCCAGCGGGAAGCCGATGACGGTACAGACCTTGACGGAGGTATCCTGCAGCAGTTCGGCGGCATCGGCGACCCAGACCGGGTTGACGCAGACCGAGCAGAAATGGTGCTGGCGGGCTTCTTCACAGAGATTGATGATCTGAACCCGCTCGGCCTCGGGTTTCAGAATGGTATGGTCAATCATGGCCGCCAGTTGTTGGGCTGAAATTTGGCTCATCAGCATGACCTTCCTTTGCGCGGATTTGCTTTGGATCTCTTGCGAAGGATATTCGCTTCTCCTTTGCCTATTTCCTGTCGGTTCCGGAAACAGTTTTACTGAATCTGGATGGTTCCATCCCGCGTCAATTTCAGAAACAGGCATTGCGTCTCCCGGTCAAACCGCCAATCGGCCCCGGGTATCCCGGAGATCGCCTGGGGGACGAAAGGCAAACGGATTCGCAGTTCCGTGACGCCGGGGACGCTCGCCGACAGCCGCAGCCCGGCGGCGCTGAAAGCGCCCTCCAGCGAAAGGGCTCGCGAAGCTTCCAGCTCCAGACCGGCGCCCTGCAGCAGCCGGCCGTCGATCAGCAGGAACTTGACCGGCTTGCCGGCGGCGGTGGTAATCACCCCGGCTTTGCCGTGCAACCGGCCTCGTTCCGTTTTGAATTCGGCGCGGCCTTCTTTGGTCAGCATGATCTGATCTTGACGGGAATGATCGGCCACCATCAACCGGTAGCCAGAGTCCCGTTGCTCGACCCGGACTGCCGGGGCCGTTTCCCGGGGCAGCCGGTAGGGTTGGAGCAGCGTCAGAAAGTCGCGGGCCGTTTGCGGTCGCTCGGCCGCGACCGTGAGATGCCATTCCGGAGGCAGCTTGGCGGCAAAGTGGGGATCCACCGGTACGCTGAAACGGTCGGTTTGGCTGAAATCCAACTGGCCCGGTTCCGGTTCCAGGAACATGACCCGCAGTCCGGCTTGATGGCGCTCCATGGTCGCTGTCCCTTGCGCCGGAACAATGGCGAAGGGTTCCTTGGCATGCAGCAACCATTGATAAGAGACGGGCGCCCCGGACTGCAGTTCGTCAAAGACGATAAAATAGCGCCGGTCCACGAAGAGCACGTGACGTAGCGCCTGCCGCGCGCCGGCTTTCCGGTAAGCCGGCGTGGCGTCGCCGCTGGCGAAGTCGAAGCCGGGCCCGGTGTAAAAACGGCGGATCGTTCCCGTGGCCGAAGCGTCTTTGACCGGCTGGCCCTCCCCGCCGAAGAGGACGGCGTTCTTGGACCGGGTGGTGCGGGTCCAGCCGAGATGATGGGGGCTGTCATACCATTCCCGGTAGCCGGAGGAGATCGCCAGCGGCTCGCCGAAGGCATTCAGCACCAGGCTGTTCTGATCGGAGAAGCTGTGGCTGGCCGATCCGTAGGGGCTACTCTTGAAACCCAGCATGATATCGTCCCGGCCGCCGAGAGCCGAATGCATGGCCACCCAGCCGATATCCCGGAAGAAACGGCTGCGCGGCAGTTCCGCCAGGCTGCGCGGCGCCAGCTGGCTCTGATCCTTGCGGTAGAGCTGGAAGAGGGTATCGAAGTAGGAGAACTGGTAATAATCCCGGCCGCTGGGATAGCGTTCGAAGATGGTCCGGAAATACTGTAGGAAGTACGGGTCCTGATAAAACAGGGCCAGCTTTTCGAAGATCAGCGCGATATTGGGATTGGGCGCCATAACGTTGCAGAGGTCGCCGAAGGAGGAAGCCGGGAAAGGCTCCAGGTTGTAGAGGGCGAAATAGCCGGTGTTCCGGAAAAAGGGTTTTTGCAGGATCTCCGTCAGGTTCAGCGCCTGCATCGCGTCCAGGAATTGAAAATGCTGATTGGTGGCGGTGGCCCAATAGTTTAAGCCCTCGGACCAGCCGCCGTCGGCGCCGCCCCAGACCGGGAAGCGGCGCAGATAATACTCATAGGCCCAGGCCAGATAGGTCGGGGCCTCGGGCAGGTCCTGATAAAGCACCAATCCGGCGATGCCCAGGGTCGAGATGAAACGCAGCGGATGGCTCAGGGAATTATCGGGCGGCGTCGGCCGGTCCAGACTGAATTTGCGGGTGATATGAGGGAAGAGAATCTTCAGGCGAACGTCCAAGGCTTGCAGGATGGCCCGCCGCTCGGGCGGGGTCAGGGCGTCGTGGGCCCAATCGTAGGCGTAGAGCATCGGCCGGAGCGACTGGATGAAGGCCTCGTCGTTCTCCCGGATATTGATCCCGCCGTTCACATCCCAGCCGGCCAGATGGAGCAGCCAGCGGGCGGCCTCCCGGCCGTAGACGGGGTCGCCGCTGAGCAGGTAGGAGAAGGCGTATTGTTGGGCCTGGCTTCCGGCGTAAAAAGCGGTTTGGTAGCCCTTCCGCCAGATCTCGCGGCCGTCGAAGCCCTTGCCGTGCGGCGCGGGCGGCTCATCGGGCAGCGGCAGTCCGGACGGGGGGATCAGCACATTCTTGAAAACCGCCGGATACTCCCGGCGCTGCCGCATCGCCATGACGAAGCGCCGGAACTCCGGCAACTCCGATCGCGTGAGCATCAGCCGCGGGTGATCACCGGGAATCCGCGGCGTCAGGAATTGCACCCGTTCCGCCACCAGCGCCGCGTCATTCGAACCAAATTCGGCTTGGATCGCGGTCCCGGGCCAACATATCAAGAGGAGTAATAATAGGCTTAATAACCGTTTCATGAAGCATGACACCTCGATTTATTTAGGTTGGAACCGTTTGCGCCGTCAAGCGTTAGACGTTCCGCCGGTTGCTTTGGTTGAGGGATTCCCGGATATTATTTTGTTAGGAAATGGTTAACCCTCTTGCCGAATGTCGAAAACTCGGTTATCATAAGGGTAATATTCGTGCTATGAATTGAATAACCTTCGGGGTCGGTGCAATTCCGAGCCGGCGGTAAAGCCCGCGAGCCTCTTTGGAGGCAGATTTGGTGAGATTCCAAAGCCGACAGTACAGCCTGGATGGGAGAAGGTATGCCTTGAATTTCAGCGATGTCCATCATCGACCCGAAGCGTATTGGCCGGGTCGATTTTTTATTTGATAAAGACTTAGCACCGGGGGCAAGTTTAGGATGGATCGGATGGGAGGAAGCTTGAAATATGAATGACGAGTCGGGTTCGGAACGGGAGATCTCGGAAAGCCGGATCGCGGCTGCGGATCGCCGCTATATGAAACGGGCTTTGGAACTGAGCAAGCGCGGCCAGGGGCGGACCTGCCCCAATCCGTTGGTGGGCGCGGTCATTGTCAAGGAGGGACGGGTCATCGGCGAAGGCTGGCATCGGGGGTCGGGCCTGCCGCACGCCGAGATCGAAGCCTTGCGCTCCTGCACCGAAGACCCGCGCGGCGCGACGATCTATGTCACGCTGGAGCCCTGCAATCATTTCGGGCGGACGCCGCCCTGCTCGGAGGCTTTGATCGCGGCGGGCATCGCCGAAGTCCAGTACGCCATCGCCGATCCCAATCCGGTGGCCGGGGGCGGCGCCGCCCGCTTGGCCGGGGCCGGGGTGAAGGTGGCCGGCGGCGTTGGCCGCAGGGAAGCCTTGGAGCTGAACCGGCGTTTTTTCCACTTCTGTCTGACCGGCCGGCCCTGGGTGATTCTGAAGGCCGCCATGAGTCTCGACGGCAAGATCACCGGCGCCACCGGCCAATCGCAGTGGATCACCGGCCCGGCGGCCCGCCGGGTGGTGCACCGGCTCCGCTCGGAAGTTGCGGCGGTGCTGGTCGGGGTGGAAACGGTGCGGGCCGACGATCCGCAACTGACCAACCGGACGGCCCGGCCGGCAGTCCGCCAGCCGTTGCGGGTGGTCTTCGACAGCAACCTGCGTCTGCCGGATCAGAGTAAACTGGTGCGGGAGAGTCCGGAGCAACTGATCGTTTTTTGCACCCGCAAGGCCGGGGCGGAGCGGATCCAACAGCTGTCCCGGTCCGGCGTCCGGGTGATCCGGCAGGAAGGGGACGGCGCGGTGGACCCGGCGGGCGCGCTGGAAAGCCTCGGCGGGATGGGGGTGCAGTCCGTCCTGGCGGAAGGCGGAGCCGGTGTCTTCACTTCGCTGGTCCGGGCGGATCTGGTCAATGAATATTACCTGTTTTACGCGCCGTTCTTCATCGGCGGCCCGACCGCCAAAGGAGTGGTCGGCGGCCCGGGCGTGGCGGTGCTGGCGGAAGCGCCGCGGTTGACCGTCGCCGGGGTGCGGCGGGTTGGGAATGATGTGTTGGTCCATGCGTACCGGGAGGAGTTGGCGACATGTTTACCGGTTTGATTCAAGCGGTCGGAACCGTGCTGGAACGGCAGGTCACGGCGCGGGCGGCGCGGTTGAAGATCCGGACCGATTTGGCGGAGGGCCTGCGCTTGGGCGACAGCGTGGCGGTGAACGGCGTCTGTCTGACCGCCGCGCGGTTGGGCGGCGGCTGGTTCAGCGCCGACGTGATGCCGGAGACCTGGCGGAGCAGCAATTTGTCGTTTTTGAAACCGGGCGCGGCGGTGAACCTGGAGCCGGCCCTGGCCCTCGGCGACCGGCTCGGCGGCCATCTGGTCAGCGGCCATGTCGAGGGGATCGGCCGGATCCTTCGGATCGAACGGCAAAATAACGCGGTCCTGATCCGGATCGGCTTTCCGAAGCAATTGGCCCCCTGGATCGTCCATAAAGGGTCCATCGTGGTGAACGGCATCAGCCTGACCGTTCAGGCGCTGGCCGGGACCGAATTCATGGTCTCCCTGATCCCCCATACCTACCGCGAGACCAACTTTCCCGGGCTTAAAGCGGGCGACCCGGTCAATCTGGAGACCGACCTGCTGGCCAAGTACGGGCGGCAGGGGGATGCGGCCGTTGCGGAGGAGCCGGGCCGGGGCAAGGGAATCAGCGTCGAGTTCCTGGCGGAACACGGATTTTGATAAATAGCATTCATAACGTGACTTTTCTGTGGAAGTAAGGAGGAATCATCATGAATACGATTCAGGAAGCCATTGAAGAGATCCGGCTGGGCCGGATGGTGATCGTGGTCGACGACGAGGACCGCGAGAATGAAGGCGATCTGCTGATGGCGGCGGCGAAGGTCACGCCGGAGGCGGTCAACTTTATGGTCAAGTACGGCCGGGGGGTGTTGTGCGCGCCGCTCACCGCGGCCGCGGCCCAGCGGTTGAATATTCCGCCGATGGTCAGCCGCAACGCCGAGTCGATGGGGACGGCCTTCGGAATCTCGGTCGATCACCGGGACAGCACGACCGGCATCTCCGCCGGGGAACGGGCGCTGACCATTCAGGCGCTGGCCGATCCGGAGTCCGGGCCGGACGATCTGGTGCGGCCGGGGCATATCTTTCCAGTGATCGCCAAGGACGGCGGAGTGCTGGTCCGGGCCGGGCATACCGAGGCCGCGGTGGACCTGGCGCGGCTGGCTGGCCTGGAACCGGCCGGGGCGATCTGCGAGATCCTGAACGAGGACGGCACCATGGCCCGCCGGCCCGATCTGGAGCGTTTCGCCGCGGACCACGGCCTGAAGATGATCAGCGTCGCCGATCTGATCGCCTACCGCAATGCCCAGGAGCAAGTGGTGCGGCGCGAGGCGGAGACGCTTCTGCCCAACCAGTACGGGACCTTCAAGATGTACGGCTACGCCACCATTTACGGGCATCAGGAACATCTGGCGCTGGTCTACGGCGATCTGGAAGGAAAAGTTCCCCTGGTGCGGGTCCATTCCGAGTGCCTGACCGGGGACGCGTTGGGGTCCTATCGCTGCGACTGCGGCGAGCAGTTGCGCAAGGCGATGGAGCTGATCGCGGCGGAAGGCGCCGGGGTCGTTCTCTACTTGCGCCAGGAGGGCCGGGGCATCGGCCTCTTGAATAAGCTCAAGGCATATGAGCTGCAGGATCAGGGCCAGGATACCATCGAGGCCAACGAGTCGCTGGGCTTTGAGGCCGACCTGCGCGACTACGGGGTGGGCGCGCAGATCCTGCGCGATTTGGGTCTGACCAAGATCCGGCTGCTCACCAACAATCCCCGCAAGCTGATCGGCCTGACCGGGCACGGCCTGGAGATCGTCGAACGGGTGCCTTTAACCGTGCCGGTGCGGCCGGCCAATCAATTTTATATGGAGACCAAACAGAAGCGGATGGGGCATTTGTTGGAAGAATGATTGGTTTTTGATTCTGTGTTGCTATCGAATAAAGGAGGATACATGACCATGAACATCATCGAAGGATATTTAGGCGGCAGGGACTTTCGGATCACCATTGTGATCAGCCGGTTCAACAGCTTCATCACCCAGCACCTGCTGGACGGGGCGGAGGACGCGCTGAAACGGCACGGCATCGCCGATGAAAAGATCACGGTAGTCTGGGTGCCGGGCGCTTTTGAGATCCCGGCGGTCGCCAAAAAGGCCGCCGAGTCCGGGAAGTATGACGCCGTAATCTGCCTGGGGGCGGTGATCCGCGGCGCCACGCCCCATTTCGATTATGTGGCGGCCGAGGTCTCCAAGGGAGTGGCGGCGGTGGGCATGGCCACCGGGGTGC
Organism: Hydrogenispora ethanolica; assembly: GCF_004340685.1. Lineage (NCBI taxonomy): Bacteria > Bacillati > Bacillota > Hydrogenispora > Hydrogenispora ethanolica. The sequence goes on from NZ_SLUN01000004.1 coordinate 49,067, forward strand.
CGGTAATTTTCGGCGTCTTGACCACCGACAGCATTGAGCAGGCCATCGAACGGGCCGGAACCAAGGCCGGCAACAAAGGCTGGGACGCGGCCATCTCCGCGCTGGAGATGGCCGATCTGAGCGGGAAGCTCTAAAACGCGGCCTCGGGTAAGGATTCAATGTAAAAAGCCGGTAGGAGCTCTGAATGAGTTCCGACCGGCTTTGGCGACAAATATTAAATAACCCTGCGGCCTATGCCGCAGAAGCATGATGAAAGCAAAGGTTTGCTTCGGCTATTTTACCCGCTTGACTTCGACCTGTACTTCATTGTCCAATTCTTGGATCATCTGCCGCAATTGTTGATGTTCTTGTTGATTTTGAAGTTTGAGATGGAGAACTTCGGATTGCAAGGAGCTAAGTTCGGCCTTCACTTCGGAAAAGCCTTGTTCAACTTGCTGGTTGAGCAATTGGAGGCCTTCGCCAAAGGTCCGAAACTGTGCCCGCAGATCTTCAAGCAATACCGCTACTTGCCGATCATCCATTCCAATAACACCTCCAAGCGGACTCATAACGAATTGATTGTATCATATTTCGGCAGGGACGACTACGAATACTTTTCTTATTTATACCATTATTCAAAGAATCTCGTCAGAGTCTTCATTTACCGCTCGTCGGCGGAAGTGATGGTTTTTATCAAGTGGCTTTTCAATTCAACAATTGAGAGTATTCCATGCATTGAAGGGGTACGCCGGATTGGGAGAAGAGGGGGGTGTTCAAAAAGTTGTAACAATCTGGCTTGAAAAGTGAATCACTTGATGATATAATCAAAACTGAAATCGGGCACGCAACTCAATTGGTGTTTTTTATGCGGCAATTATTCGTTAATGAGCGGTTCTGCTTAAATAACGAAATGAGCGCGGTCTGTACAACCGGCGTTTAAAAGTGATTCGTTACATGATAGGGAAAAGAAAGCGGAAATAGATGAAACATTAATGGGCACGTAGCTCAAAATAAGGAGACTGTTGATGACTTCCTTGGAAGAATTGGCAAAAAAACTGAATGTATCGCGGGCCACCTTGGATCGGGTGATCCATGACCGGCCTGGTGTCAAAAAAGAGACCAAAGAGCTTATTCTAAAGCGGATTAACGAGATAGGCTACAAACCGAATAGTGCCGGGAAAGCTCTGGCTCTTCAGAAAAAACTGAATTTTGGGATTATTCTCTCTTCCGATTTGACTCCGGAGGATAATACGTTATTTTCGCTAATCCTTGAAGGAATGCAGTTGTGTATCGAGCGTCTCCAGAATCGTGGGGTCAATTTCATTATCCGCCGCATGACCACTGGCCGGGCCGAGGACCAGGTAAAGGCGATCGACGAGTTTATTAAAATGGGGGTTACCGGGATTGCGATTTGTCCGGAAGGAGAACGAAAGAAAGAGATTCCGGCTGCCGTGCAACGGGCCAGGGAAAAAGGGATCATCGTAACCTGTTACTTCAATCATATTGAGGCGGACTTCAACTATTTCGTGGGTTCAGACAGCGCCAAGGAGGGACGGGTGGCGGTGGATCTGCTGGAAAAGTTCATGCACGGTGCCGGCGAAGTGGCGCTCTTTTCGGGATTTCTCCATAATACGGTTCATCAGACCCGAATCGCCAGCGCGGTGAGTAAGATTCATGAATACGACAACCTGCGGATCGTGGCCAATGTTTCGGGAAATTACACCGAAAATATCGCTTACAATTCCTGCCTGGAGATCATCCGGAACCATCCTGACGTGAAGGGGATTATCGCCAGTTGTGGCGGAATCGCCGGAATTGTAACCGCTTTAAAAGAATGCAATCAGTTCGATAAAGTGAAAGTGATTTTCTTCGATTTCACCACGAAGGCTGAGATATTCGTAATGGAAGGCCTGGTTGATGCACTGATTGGCGTGGACTTAATCAAATTGGGCTATTGCACCATCAAATCCCTGTACGAACTCGCAATCTACGGCTTTGCCAATGAGATTGAAACGACCATGCCGATGCTGGTTAAAACGAAGGAATCGTTATAAGAATTCTTCGATAAAAATTTTTGTTTAAAATTGTGCACGCAGCTCATTTTGATTAAGTGCCTAACTGAGGCGATTTGAGGCTAAGGAGGGATGGATGGCATTTTGAGTTTTTGAGTTCTAAAAGGATAAAAAAGGGGGAAGTTAAGTTGAAGTTGCAAAGAACCAGAAAGTTTTGGCCTCAAGTATTGTTTGGGATGTTCATCGTGGCGTTGTGTGCCGGCTTTGGAATAACCTGGGGTGGTTCGGTAGACGCCGCCAAGGGCAAACCCTATGCCGGAACCAAGATCCGTTTTCTGGCGGGTAATCATAACTGGACCGAACTGCTGCGGCCTTATTTTAAGGAATTTACCGAACGGACGGGAATTGAGATTGAATTCGAATCTCTGCCGGAGGAACAGCTAAGCACGAAGTTGGCGGTGGAGTGTACGTCCCGCTCCAAAAGCTTAGATGTATTCATGTTCCGTCCGCTTCAAGAGGGCCGGCTCTTCATGAAAAACGGCTGGCTGCAAGAGATCGATGGGCTGGTTCAGAAGGACAAGGCTTTCGATCTCAAGGACTTTATTCCCTCCACCCTCGAAGTGGTGAAAGACAAGGACAAGATCGCCGGCGTACCTATCGTCACTGAAAGAGAAATCCTCTATTACCGCAAAGACCTATTCAAAAAGTATAAATTAAATCCCCCGAAGACATTGGATGAGTTAATGGCGACCGCCAAGCGATTGAATGATCCGAGCAACGGCATCTACGGGTTTGTGGCAAGAGGCCAGCGGGCAGCGGCCGTAACCCAATTCTCCAGTTATTTGCGAGGCTTTGGCGCTGATTTCATGAAAGACGGCAAAGCCACCATCAATACGCCGGAAGCCATTAAAGCCTTCCAGTTTTACGGCGATATCTTGAGAAATTATGGCGCGCCGGGCGTCCTGAACATGAACTGGCCCCAGGCCGCAGGTGTGTTCGCGCAGGGCAAGGCGGCGATGTATACCGATGCGGACAGCTTGTACCGGTCAACTGTGGATAAGGACAAATCGCTCATCGGCGAACATGTCGGTTTTGCGCCATTCCCGGCCGGACCGGCGGGGGCCAGACCGTACAACGTCGTCACTTGGGCGCTTGGCGTCAGTCCGAATAGTACCAAAAAGGACGCGGCCTGGGAATTCATTCGTTGGGCCACCGGCAAAGCCATGGTGATGCTTACGCAGCAGGGCGGGGTACCCGGAGCCCGGCGCTCGATCTGGAAACGTTCGGTGGGGACTAAAGGTTTTCCGAAGGAACTGGTGGCGGTGATCAACGCCTCGGCCTCCATCGGCGTGAGTTCCGACCGGCCGCTGGTAATTCAGGTGGGTGCCGCCCGGGATGCTATTGGTGATGTGATCACCGCGGCCATCGAAAACCGGGATGTGGCGGCTGCGGCCAACAAAGCCAACCAGATTTTCCAGGCGATCATCGACAAGGATTTCGGCAAATAGCGATTATGGCAGGCTCCCGGGTTCTTTTCGGGAGCCTGCTTCGAGAAATAGGGAGGGAAGGAAATTGTTGACTCGCTGGATAGACAAGAATCTCAAGTTTATTTTTACTTTGCCAGCAGTTATCTTTGTACTGGTCATGATCGCACTTCCTATTGTATATACCTTTCGGTTGAGTTTCTTTGAGTGGAGCATGTCGAATCTGACGCCTCCAAAATGGCTGGGGTTGAACAATTATGTCGAGTTAATGCAGGACCAGCGATTTTTGATGTCGGTCTTCCGCACGCTCTACTTTAGTGTCTTGGCGTTGCTCTTTGAGACCGTATTCGGCGTGGCCATCGCGCTGCTGCTGAACCGCGATTTCCTGGGCAAGAACATTGTCAAAACCCTGTTTTTATTGCCGATGATCGCCACGCCGGTGGCGGTCGGCTTGATCTGGATGCTCATTTATGAGCCGACCATCGGCTTTGTCAATGTCGTGGTCAAAGCGTTGGGGTTCCAACCACTGGCCTGGCTCGGCTCACCCAAGACGGCATTTGTGTCGCTGCTAATCGTGGATATCTGGGAATGGACCTCGATGATCGCCCTGATCGTGCTGGCCGGTTTGAGCGCGCTACCCCATGACCCCTATGAGTCGGCGACAGTCGATGGCGCCAACGGGTGGCAGGTACTATGGAAGATCACCATTCCGCTGGTCAGTCCGACCATTATGATCGCGGCGTTGCTGCGATTGATCGATGCCTTGAAGACTTTTGATATCTTTTATGTCACGACCCAGGGCGGACCGGATTATGCCAGTGAAACCGTTAACATCTTAGGATACATCCAGGGTTTTCAATATTTTACGTTTGGTAAGGCCTCGGCGTTGCTGGTAATCTTCTTTATTATTGTGCTTTTGATCAGCCTGGGCTTTATTAAAGTAAAAAACAAAGTCGGGGTGGATTTCTAATGGCAAACGAGACGGCAGTCGCCGCGAAAAGTCGGCAAGTCATCGGCAAGCGCCGGAAAAACCGGAAAATTGCTTTCGAGGTTACGCGTCATATCCTGATTTATCTGATTCTGCTGGTGGTGTTGTTCCCATTAATCTGGATGGTCTTGGCATCCTTCAAGACCCAGGTGCAGATCATGTCGGTGGACCAGAATCCGTTTCAATTCACTCCGACCTTCAAGAATTATGTTGCAGTCTTCTCGGAATATAACTTTTTAGGTCCCATTAAAAACAGTTTTATCATCGCCTTTTTATCGATTCTTTACGCCTTGATCCTGGGCTTGCCTGCCGCTTATGCCATCGCGCGGTTCCAACAGAAACTTTTCGGCCTGATCATTCTGGTGGTAAGGATCATCCCGGGGATTACCTTTTTGGTACCCTGGTATATTCTGTTTACCCAGATCGGGCTGGTTGATACCTATACAGCCCTAATCCTCACCCATATGCTGGTGGCGTTGCCATTCGTAATCTGGATTATGATCCCTTACTTTGAATCATTGCCCAGGGAACTGGAGGAAGCCGCTTGGGTGGACGGTAGTTCGCGGGTGGGAACCTTTTTCCGGATTATTCTGCCATTGTCCGGACCGGGGATCATCACCTCATCGATCCTGTCGTTCATTTTTTCCTGGAACAACTTTATGTTTTCTCTGATTCTCTCCGGAACAAACACCAAAACTTTGCCGATCGCCGTGTTCAGTTTCGTTTCATATTCCCAAATTAACTGGGGCGGGCTGATGGCGGCGGCTGTGGTGATCACCGCGCCTATCCTAATCATCTCGCTGTTCTTGCAGCGCTATATCATCAAGGGATTGACGGCCGGAGCAGTCAAAGGTTGAGCCGGGCCGAGCGGGCATAGGAAGCTTTGAGACTTGAGATTCCAAAGACAGTCAAAAGAAAAACATCGACAACACGGAGGAGAAGACCATGAAAGCAGCAGTATTGAAGAAACCGCAGACCTTGGTAGTGGAGGAGATTCCGAAGCGGTCTTATGACCAAAGCCAGGTATTGGTGGAGGTGAAAGCCTGCGGCATTTGCGGCAGTGATTTACGGTATTACAAAGGGGAGAATCCTTGGGCCCTACATACGCTGGGCGAAAACCGGCCCAATCCCGCCAATATCATTTTCGGCCATGAGTTTGCCGGGGACGTGGTGGAGGTGGGGAACCCCGATTTTAAGGAGATGATCGGGAAACGCGTCGGCATTCTGGCCTTTAATACCTGCGGCGTTTGTGAATTTTGCCGGACCGGACGTTACAATCTCTGCAAGAACACTAAGCACATCGGGCATGGCGCAGGCTGGGGCGAGATGAGCTATTATCCGGGCGGGATGGCCGAATACTGCGAGGTTTGGCGAACCCATGTCTGCGAGATACCGGACTCGATCTCCTATGAAGAAGCGACCTTACTCGATCCGATATCCGTGGCCATCCACGCCATTACTCAAACTGCGATTCAACCGGCCGATCAGGTTCTGGTTTTGGGTTCGGGCCCGGTGGGGTTGTGCATTTCACAAGCGGTGCGCGCTTACGGAGCCAGTCGGGTCTATTGTACGGATGTCTTTGACAAAGCGTTGGAAATAGCCGGTTCGATCGGGGTCGACGAGGCGCTTGACTCCAGAAAGACAGATATCGTTGGATTCATAGCGAAGAAGACGCATAATCGAGGCGTCAATATCGTATTTGACACGGTGGGAACTGCCCAAAGCCAGAGTGATGCCCTGAAATGCCTGGCGGTCAGCGGTACGCTGGTAAACCTAGTAGCCAATGAGACCAAGGCCAGCTATCGGCTGATGGATCTCAGCGGAGAACGCCGAATCGTCAGTTCGGCCAATAATAAATATGAAGATTACCTGCTCGGCATCGAATTGTTGGAGTCCGGCGTCATCCAGGCAAAGCCGCTGATCACTCATACTCTCCCGTTGGAACAGGTCAATGAGGGGTTTAACATTCTGTTCCATAAAGAACAATACCAGGCCATGAAAGTAATCATCCTGCCGTAGGGGGCGATCAAGTTGGGCGATCACATTTTAGTCATCGGCAGCTCCAACATGGATGTTTTTATCAAGACCGCCAAGGTGCCGGCCGCCGGCGAAAGCTCCTTCGGCTCAGCCATGAGTTTCCTGCCCGGAGGGAAAGGCTCCAACCAGGCGACGGCCCTGGCGCGATTGGGGGCGGATGTCCGTTTCTCGGCCAAGATCGGCAAGGACTCCTTCGGCGACGGCATATACCACACCTTATTGAATGAGAAGCTCGATCCAGCGGCGTTATTCATCGATGAACAGACCGCCACCGGAGTCGCCTTCATCATCGTCGAGGAGAGCGGCGAGAACCGGATCATTGTGCTCCCCGGCGCTAACATGGCTTATCAGGAAGCAGAGGTCGACCAAGTCCGGCCGCTGATCGAATCGGCCCGAATCGTCCTGCTGCAACTGGAGATCCCCATTCCCAGCGTGAAAAAGATTATCGCCATCGCCCGCCGGCACAAGGTGCCGGTGGTGGTGGATGCCGGTCCGGCGCAATCGTTGCCGCTCGACCTATTCCAAGGAGTCACCATCTTAAGCCCGAATGAGACTGAGGCCCGGGCCCTGACGGGAGTCGCCATCGCCGATCTGGACTCGGCCAAGCGGGCCGGGAAGATCCTGCTAGCCTCCGGCGCTCAGATTGTGGTCCTGAAGTTAGGGGATCAGGGCGCCTTGGTCGGTGACGCGACCGGATTTCGCCATCACCGCGCCTATGCGATCGAGGCGGTGGATACGACCGCGGCGGGCGATGCCTTCAGCGCGGCGCTGACCTTCTATTATAGCCGGGGGTACAGTATTGATGAGAGCGTGAAGTTTGCCAACGCGGTCGGCGCGTTGACTGCCACCCGGGCCGGTTCGTTACGGTCATTGCCATCCCGGGAGGAAGTGGCGAGCTTTGTCTCGGCCCGGGGAGGGATTTCATGAAAGTCAGAATTTCCGCCTCGTTGATGTGCGCCGATCCGTTACGCTTGGAGGAGGCCGTCCGCCAACTGGAGGACGCCGGTTGCGATTGGTTCCATATCGATATCATGGACGGCCGGTTCGTGCCCAACCTGGCCATGAATTTTGAAACCGTCCGGCGGATCAAACAGATCAGCCGGGTACCGCTGGACGTGCACCTCATGGTGGAACAGCCGGAACAGTACCTGGATCAAGCCATTGACGCCGGCAGCGACATCATTACTTGCCATGCGGAGAGCACCAGGTGCCCGATCCGGCTATTGGAGAAGATCCGTCGAAACAACGTGCAAGCGGGGTTGGCAGTCAACCCTTTCACGGCCTTGCATCAGCTCCGCTACCTTGTCGATTATTTGGATCTGCTGCTGCTCATGACGGTGGAGCCGGGTTTCGCCGGTCAGAAATTCATTGCGGCGATGCACGCCAAGATCGGGGAGGCACGTTCCCTGGTGGGCGGCATCAACCTGGCGGTGGACGGCAATATCAGCACCGGAAACGCTTTGGCGGCGCTGGAAGCCGGCGCTAATATTCTGGTGGCGGGGACCTCGGCCGTCTTCAAAAAAGGCGGAAGCCTGGCGCAGAATCTCCGCCAATTCCGGGAGTCGCTGGATTATGGCCGGTCCGGGCGGTAACAGTAGGGTACTGAATATCGAATAAAGTATGGGAGATAAACCGATGTCAACGTTTAGATTTTCCACGGGCCTGCGCGAAGTGGAATTCGCGGTGCCGGACCGGAATCTGCGGGCCTGCGCGAAGTGGAATTCGCGGTGCCGGACCGGAATCTGCTTTACTATGCCGCTCCGGCGGCCATTGCGGCTTGCGGCGATCAGGACCGGCTCATCAGCGAAGCGCTTGACCAGCCCATCGGGGCCGGCCGCTTGGAAGAAACGATCCCGGTTGGGGCCAAGGTACTGATCATCATCGACGATATTACCCGGCCTACGCCGCAGCAGCGGATTCTGCCCCATGTCTTGCGCCGGATCGAGCAGGCGGCGCCTCGGCAGATCAAGCTGATGATCGCCCCGGGAACGCACCGGCCGTTGACCGAGGCGGAACTGCTCCAGAAAGTGGGTCCGGCAATCCTCGGCCGATACGAGATCATCAACCCCAACTATCAGGAGAGCCATTTTCATTACTTGAACACCACGGAATTGGGGACTCCGGTTGAGGTTTATCCCGAAGTGCTGGAGTCCGATTTCAAAATCGCCATCGGGAACATCGTTCCCCACGTGGTCGTCGGTTGGAGTGGCGGGGCCAAAATGATCCAGCCGGGAGTCTGCGGCAAACGGACTACGGATTACACCCATTGGATCGGCGCGGTCAAGACCGATCTGATGGGGGTCTGCGGCGCCATCGACAATCTCTGCCGCGCCGAGATCGACCGCATCGGCGAAATGGTCGGGCTGGATTTTATCATCAATACCGTGCTCGATGAGGAGCGAAACATCCTGAAGCTTTTCGCCGGGCATTTTTTAGAAGCCCACCGCGCGGGGGTCCGCTTTGCCGATCAAGTGCTCAGACCGGAAATTCCGGAGCTGGCCGATATCCTGGTCGTTTCGGCCAATCCTTGTTTCATCGATTATTGGCAGGGTTTCAAACCCTTTGCCTTCGCCCAGTTCGGTGTGAAGAAGGGCGGAACGATTATTTTCGTTCTGGATGCTCCGGAAGGACTCTGCGGCAACGCCCCGTCCCACCAACAAGCGGTATATGAAGGTTTTCGAATGACGCCGCCAGCGATTATCGACGGGGTCAACCGGGGGGCCATCCGGGACATTGTGGGAGCCACCAATCCTCTGAACCATTTCAAACTGATCGATCGGGCCGACGTGATTTGCGTGTCTCAATATCTAACGGAAGAAGAGTTGAGACTATTACGTTTTCGACGGGCCAACGATGTGAACGCCGCTTTGGAGATGGCCTTTGAGCGACATGGAGCCGACGCCAAGGTCGGGATCATCCCGTATGGCGGCGAGACTCTGGTACGATTAAAAACGCTTTGAGGAGGATGAACGGATGAAGGCGGTTGTATTGAAAGGCAGTCACGATTTGGAATACCGCGATGTGCCGCTGCCAGAGTTGAAGCCGGATGAGGTCTTGGTCCGGGTGAAAGCCTGCGGCGTCTGCGGCAGCGACTTACGCTATTATGACGGCGAAAGCCCATGGGCCATGCATACCCTTGGCATCAACGCCAAGAACCCCGACAATATTATCCTGGGTCACGAGTTCACCGGCGAGGTGGTCGAGGTACGCGACCCCAAATACCGCTTTTTAGTCGGCCGACGCGTCGGAGTATTGGTCTACAACACCTGCGGCGTTTGTGAGTTTTGCCGCACCGGCCGCGAAAATCTCTGCCGGGACACCAAACATATCGGGCACGGCGCGGGCTGGAACGATATGAAGTATTTCCCCGGGGGGATGGCCGAATACTGCCAGGTCTGGGGGACCCACTGCTACCCCATTGCCGATCACGTAAGCGACGAGGAGGCCTCGACCCTGGACTTTTTTGCAGTCGCCATGCATGCGGTGAAGCTTGCTCCGGAGCTCTTGGGGGAAGATGTGGCGATCATCGGCAGCGGCCCGGTCGGACTGGCTATCGCCCAGATCGTCCGGCTCTTTGGAGCCAGACGAGTCTATTGCGTGGATATTTATGACCTGGCGCTGGAGATCGCCGCAAAAGTAGGAGCCGATGGCGGAGTGAACGCTACCCAGGCCGACCCGGTGGAGTATATCAAGGAGCAAACCGGTGGAAGCGGGGTTAGAGCCGTCTTTGACTGCGTGGGAACCAACGGCACTCAGAAACAGGGCCTGCAGATGCTGGGCTGCAGCGGAACCATGGTCAATCTGGTGGCCAATGAGAATGAAATGGACTATCAACTGTTGGATCTGAGCGGCGAGCGTTCGATCCGTTGTTCCGCCAATAACCCGTTCAAGGATTTCCCGACCACCCTGCGGTTGATGGAGGCGGGCCGGTTGCAAGCCAAACCGCTAATCACGCACAGATTCCGGCTGGAACAGGTCAAAGAAGCCTTTGAGCTGCTCTGGAACAAGCAGAAAACCAACGCGATGAAGGTCATCCTGTACCCCTAAACCCATCTCATCAGGTCAGATAAAACTTCGCGGTTTGAATTTTAAGATGAGTGAAAGCCGGTTGGAACCTGTGTCCGGCCGGCTTTCCGGCTTTGCCGGTTAGCCGGTTTTCGTTGTACATCCCCGACTTATCCACAGCCAAAACCGTTAACCACGTTAAACGGATCCGTTTATCCACAAAAATAGCTTGCTTATCCACAAAAAGAGCTTGCCGAGCGACTGAGCGAGCTCGCTCAGTCACAAAACCAGCTCGCTTATCCACAAAAAGAGCTTGCTGAACGACTGAGCAAGCTCGCTTATTCACAAAACCAGCTCGCTTATCCACAAAAAGAGCTTGCTGAACGACTGAGCAAGCTCGCTCATTCACAAAACCAGCTTGCTCATCCACAAAAATAGCTTGCCGAGCGACTGAGCAAGCTCGCTCATTCACAAAACCAGCTTGCTCATCCACAAAAAGAGCTTGCTGAACGACTGAGCAAGTTCGCTATCTACTTTGAAAAATCGCTTCGAAGCCTTGTGGTTTCCCCTTTAAGGGGCAAGGGGTCGCACTTCGTCATTTTTCATCCTTTCGTTTGTCCTAACTTTGTTGGGGTGGGAGGCTCATTCATAAAACCAGCTTGCTGATGATTATAAAGTTAAATCCGCAAGAAAGTACGTAAGCATGATAGGGATTCGATCTAGCCTTCTTCCTCTCTCTTGGCTCTCCGCAGCGGTATTCCATCCATGGACCGCCGTGCGTAAACCATCCTGGTTAGGGCCCGAATCGGGGAGAGTAACCACCATTCTCCGCAGCCTAAAGGCTTTTAGACCCCGGAGCCTGGTGGTTTCCCTGCCCGATTCGGGCAATGCCATCAAGGGATAATTACATATTTTGGAACAAGAACACTATAGCGCATTATGATGATGAATAAGGGAAGAGTGGGAGAGGTCGCTTTTCGACTTCGTAGTTTGTCATCAATACATTTCCCATGTTGACTATTATATTAGCTCAGAAAATTAAAATATCGTGAAATATCTTAGCCAGATTAGGCCTGAAAGCTCAAAACTGAACTCACCCATCTAGCTTCCCTCTCTTTTGCGGAAAGAGAGGAAAGGAAGGCCGGTTCATGGCAGTGGCTGAGTCTTTAGGCGGCGGAGGATCCGGGTTACCCTCTCTTTCATAAAAGAGAGGGCGAGGGTGAGTTCGATTTATCTTTCCGATTTTACTGGGTTAACTTGATAGTCATCTTTCCCATTTTATCCCACGATAGCTTGATCCTGAATCCGTGGCGAATCCCTTTATACCAGGCGAAACGTTGTCGCGAGTTCTTACGGTTTTGCCTGGTAGTCTATAGAGGTCACGGATTCAGGTGGATGACATTGCCCGATTCGGGAAGGGCCGAGGGTTAGGACTATAGACGTCACGACTTATCCTTCAATCCCTTCCGTGTGAGCGGAGCTAACTTGATAATCATTAGCTCGCTTATCCACAAAACCAGCTCGCTCATCCACAAAAAGAGCTTGCTCGGCGACTGAGCGAGCTCTTTCAGCCACCCAAAGCGATCCGTGATTCGTAAAACGTTCTCTTGCGGATCCTCAACCCGCGCCCGATTAAAAGCTATCTAGAAGCCATGTGATAAAGTCTTTCGAAACGAGATCAGCATGCAAAAAAGTTAAAAAATCGACTTTATCACTTGCTTCTCTGAGCTTTTGTGTTCACCCTTGCCTTCGGACAGGGTTTATCACAACGCTTGTAGAAGCTCAAAACAATGTTTCATCCACTTCAAAGCCTGGTGCTTTCCCCTTTAAGGGGCAAGGGGTTGCATTTAGACATTTTTCATCTTAAAAAAAGGCTTCTTTAAAATTTCGTCAAACATCCCCATGATTTACCGGAAAGGATTCATCGCGGCATTTCGCCTGTTTACGCGAAATGTGCTTCGTAAAGCGCCGTCTCCCTGTCGCCATGGCAGGAAGTGGGCCGGAAGGACCGAAATGTATTAACGTTTCTGTCCCTTTTCATGTTATGAAAAATTTCGCATTGCCGGGAGGAGGCAAACCATTTGCGCCCCATTCAAGAGCTTTTGAGACAGCTACGTTTGAACATATCGGATATGATCAACTATCTGACTCGGAATTACGAAAATCACAAAGCTTTTATCAATTTGGCCGGCTTTATCCGGCAGACGGGGATTCAGAACCGCTTATTCATCTCCTTTGCGATCCTTTCGTTGATTCCATTGCTGATTACCGGAGTTTTTGCGTACTATAAGTCGAGTGAAGCGATTAAAACCAAGATCAGCACTTATTCAATTCAGGTTGTGAATCAAGTCAGTGAAAACATTCAAAACGCTCTGGCCCGTTTTGAAAGTGACAGCGTTGATATTGCGTTTTCGGATATCTTTCAAAAAACCCTGATTAGCTATGCTACACTGAATGATTGGCAAAAAACGGATGCGGAATTAAAAATGCAAGCCATTCTCGCCAAACGGTTTCTGTTTTTCCGCAGCGTTTCGGATGTTTTAGTGTATACCCAAAATAAGGAGAAGATCATCGCCTACGGCGACATGCTTTTTAAACTAAAGCTTAAGTCGGATTTCTTAGAGGACATTTTCCAGGAAACGGCGGCCCGAAAAGGCGTCCCGGTATGGCTGATCGAAGATCAAGCGAATGAAGCAGAACCGAGTAATTCGATTTATCGCATGGAACGATACGGCAGTGCGGGCATCCTTTTGGCCAGAAGCTTTAAATCACTGGAACAGGGAATTCCGATCGGCTATATCATTATCCGAATTAATGAGAAGTATATCTTAAATAAATATAAAAGCATCAATCTTGGAAACGGCGCCGATACTTTTATTTTGAATCGTCAAGGGGTGGTGATCTCCAGCCGAAACCCGGACACGAAAGTTGCCCGGTTATATCCCGATCCTTCCTTTAGCGAAGCACTCAAAAGCCACATGAAAGAGGGTAAATATACATTTAACCATATTATTTCCGGCAAACGCTGTTTGATTGCTTACACCTACATCCCCGGCGCGGATTGGTTTGTGGTGAGCGCCATCCCCTTCTTCTATCTGAACTCCGAATCAACCAGAATTGGCATTTACATCGCTATTTTAGGAATTATCTGTTTCCTGTTGGCTTTATTCCTCTCTTTCATTGTCACCAAAAGTATTGCCAAGCCTCTGCATCAACTGGTGGATTCCATGAAAAACGTTGAAACCGGCAATTTTGTCGTCCGCATCGAAGATCGCAGCAAGGACGAGATCGGCGAAGTAACGAATGTCTTTAATAAGATGGTGCGGGAGATTAAAGATCTGATTGAGGAAGTAAAAAACAAAGAAAAACTAAAAAGGATTGCTGAACTTAAGACGCTACAGGCCCAGATCAACCCGCATTTTCTTGCCAATACACTGAATACTGTCCGCTGGCTGGCCAATATCCAGAAGGCGGATAATATATCGAGTGTTGTTACATCACTCATGCAGCTGTTGGACGGGTGCATGGGCAAAGGGAGAGAGTTGGTCGAGTTTCGGGATGAGATCACCTATGTGAAGAATTATCTCAATATCATGGCCTACCGGTACTATGACAAATTTAAGGTCCATTATCAAATTGAAGCCGAAATTTTGGACTGCCAGGTGCCAAAGTTCATTTTACAGCCGATCGTCGAGAATTCACTGATCCATGGCTTAGGGCCCGGCGGCGGGCAGGGGATCATTGTTGTCAAAGGGTACAGGGCCGGGAACGACTTAAAGATGATTGTCCGGGATAATGGCGTCGGTATCCCCGGCGATGTGATGGACAACTTACTGCAAGAAAAGCCACCTGAAAAGAAAGACCGGCTCAGCGGCATCGGAATTTGGAATATCGAAGAAAGAATCAAACTCAATTTCGGCCCGGAGTACGGTATTACCATTGAGAGTGTTCCCAATTTGTATACGACGGTAGAAATCACCATTCCGGTGATTGAGAAGGAAGGAGCTGAATTGGATGCTAAGGGTGTTGATTGTGGATGACGACAGTTTTTCCAGGACCGACTTGAAAACGATGATCGAATGGGAGAACCGCGGTTTTTGTATCACCGGGGAGGCCAATAACGGTTTAAACGCCATTCAACTCATGGAAAAGGAATTGCCCGACATCGTGATCACCGACATGTACATGCCCTCGATGGACGGGATTGGGCTGATTGATTACATTGAGCAAAATTACCCGCAGATCCGGGTGATTGCCGTAAGCGCCTATGATGACTTTGATTATGTGCGACAGAGCATGAAGAAGGGCGCCATCGACTATGTCCTGAAGCATCGTTTGAACGCGGCGGTTTTAATGGATATGCTTGAAACCGCCCGGAATTCCATCATCCAATACCGGGATGAATGTAATCAAAGAAATTTTATGTCCGACCAGATATCAAGCGGCCGGGCGATTCTGGCTCAGGAATTCATTTTGAAACTGGTTTCCGGAACCATAACCGATAAAGCAGAAATTCGCCAAACCATCGGTGCCCTGGACATTAAGATGGATACCGAAAATCTGGTGATCGCGATTTCGGAGATCGATGACTATCCATTTATCGAAGAAAAATACTCCAGTAAGGAAAGGGGGGTTCTGATCCAAACTTTTTTGGAGATCGCCAAGGAAATGCTCAGCGATTGGGAGAAAGCGCCCATCTTCCAGCTTGAGAAAGGGAAGTTTATCATCGTCTTTTCTTTGGGAGTCGGCTATAGCCGGCTATATATCAATAATCGGCTTTCCGCAACCTTGGATCGAATCAGAACCGGAATTAAAAAATACTTGAATATCACCGCCTGCTTTGGTGTCGGCAAACTATGCCGGGACATTTCCGTGTTCTCCATGGCTTACCGGGAAGCGGACATTCAGTTAAAAAATAAATTTTACCAGGGGAAAGACGGTATTTTCATGAGCGGCTCAGCCTATCGGCATGAAGAGGGCTTTTTCTGTCTTGATATCAAAGAGGAAAAAGAAATTTCCATGGCCTTGCGAGCCCTTGATTATGAAAAAGTGAAAGGAACCATCGATCTCATTTTCGAGAAAATCTCCAGTCAAAGGCTTGGCATTAAGTCAACTCAGATGATTTGCGCCGAATTGATCAACATCGTCAATAAGGTCCTTAAAGAGACCGGATTGGAGATTTCCAAGATCTATACCAATAAGGATATCCCGTACAATATGCTGCAAAAGTATGAAACGATCAGCGATATCAAAGAATGGTTGTTGGGCATCTATGGAAAGTTGATTGTAATCCTTGAGAGCATAAAAAGCGATCACCAGCATTCGGATATAACCAAAAAAGTGATCGAGTTTATCAACCGCAACTATCAGAAAGACATTTCCTTGAGCGATGTCGCTGATTTCATCGGAGTAAGCAATTCCTATATCAGTAGAGTTTTTAAGGAAGACTGCAGGATGGGTTTTGTTGAATACCTGAATCATATTCGGGTTGAAAATGCCCGCAATTATATTAACAACGGAGAATACAAGCTCAAAGAGATTGTGACCAAAACCGGGTTTAATAATTACAACTATTTCTTTAAGGTGTTCAAGGAGATCGTGGGGATGACCCCTTTGGAGTATGAACAGAATTGTAAAAAGTAGATTACAAAAAATTGTAGTAGAGTACAAGAATGTGGAGTTCGAAGCGATACAGTATTTTTTATAATGTAAATGTAGGGTTAAAGACAAATAAAAAAGGGAGGAACGATTATGAAAAAGGTTTCGATTTTAGTGTTGACCATGCTGCTGGTGCTTTCTCTATTACCGCTCGGCTACAGCGCCATTCAGGCCAAAGGAGCCGTAAAACCGGTCAAGTTGAATCTATGGACCTACATGGATCTGCACAAAAAGTATTATGAGAAAACTGCGGAACTCTGGAACAAAAGCAACCCCAAACAGCCCATTGATTTGACGGTTGATGTTTATCCCAACGCCGAAATGCACAACAAACTGCTGATTGCTTTGCAGTCGGGAGTCGGGGCTCCGGATATTTCGGATATCAACATTAACTTTTTCCAGAATTTTTTAAAGGGCGATATTCCTCTCGTATCACTCAACCGGGTCATCAATCCGGTTAAATCGAAATGTATCCAGTCCCGGTTCGATATTTACAGCAAAAACGGCCAATACTACGGGATCTGTTTCCACGTGGGCGCGACCGTTGTCTATTACAACAAGGACCTCATGAATCAAGCCGGAGTCGATGTGGACAAGATCGTTACCTGGAACGATTATGTCAACGCCGGCAAAAAAGTGCTCGCCGTAACGGGGAAACCAATGACTGCGGTGGAAGTCACCGATCAAAGACCTTTCTGGCCGATGATTGTCCAAAGAGGTTCTGATTACCTTGACAAAAAGGGCAATGTGACGATGGACAGTGAAACCAACGTCAAAACATTACAATTCATTAAAGACATGATTTACAAGGAAAAAATCGCTATCCCCATGCCGGGCGGAAATACCAACTCTGAAGAATTTTTCGCCTTCATGAATAAGGGCGGAATCGCTTCGTTGATTATGCCGATGTGGTATATGAGCCGGTTTACCAGCTATATGCCGGATTTAAAAGGAAAAATAATGGTTCGCCCCATGCCGATCTTTGAAAAAGGCAACTCACGGTCGGCCGGTATCGGTGGAACCGGAACCGCTGTGACCAAACAGTCCAAGAACCAGAATCTGGCAGTGAAGTTTCTCGCCTATGCTAAGCTTTCGAAGGAATCCAACATCCGGATCTGGCAAGAGCTCAATTTCGACCCGATCCGCTGGGATGTTTGGGATTCGCCGGAGTTGGCCCAACCCCTGCCGTATTTCAATAATGAAAAGGTATTTAAGGTCCTGTTGACGATGAGAAAAGAGATTCGCTCCCCGAATATGGGTGAATTAAGCGCCGCGGCGCAGGATATCGTAAAATCCAATGTGATGTTCAAGTCGCTGAAAGATCAGAGTCAGACTCCGGAACAAGCATTAAAGGCGGCTGCCGAGGAATTGCGCAGGCAGCGAAAGTAAGAATCAGGGGGATCTCGATTTAATTTGGGCTGCTAAAGCCGCTCAATCTGCAGCGAATCTTTAGCAGCCCTAATACTCCAGGAGGTGGGATTTTGGTCAAAACAGCGATGCCTAATCTCGGGGCTGGTCCGAAACTGAGCGCGAGTCGTCTTAAAAAGTTTTTTTATTCGAGTAAAACAGCGCCCTATTTGTTTGTTTCCCCATTTATCTTGTCTTTTTTGATTTTTTTTCTCTATCCGTCTATCAGTACAATCATCATGAGTTTTCAAGAGGTTTTAGGTTTTTCGGCCACTCGGTTTATCGGATTTAGCAATTATAACCGCTTGCTTAATGAACATTTTTTTAACGCGCTTCAGACGAATACCACTTTTACGCTATCAACGCTCATGATACTGATACCGCTGCCCCTGCTTTTTGCGGTGCTTTTAAATTCCAAGCTGATGAAGGGAAAAAATTTTTTCCGAGCGGTTATTTTTGTGCCGGCCTTGACCTCCGTAATTGTTGCCGGCGTCGCGTTTCGACTCATGTTTGGCGAACTGGATACCGCCTTCGTGAATTCCATCTTTCTGAAAATCGGGTTGCCGGCCCAGAAGTGGACTTTGAATTACGCCACGGGGATGTTGGTAATGGTCATACTGGCCGCATGGCGATTTGCCGGAATTAACATGATCTATTATTTATCGGGGTTGCAAAATATACCCGAAGAATTGTACGAATCGGCGGATATCGATGGCGCCAATACGTTCACTAAGTTACGGATGATTACTTTGCCGCTTTTAAAGCCGATTATCATTTACACCTTGACGATCGGGATCTTCGATGGCTACCGGATGTTCGGAGAGAGCTATGTATACTGGAATGAGGGGATGCCCGGGGATATCGGACTCACGATTGTCCGATACATTTATCAGCAAGCCTTCCAGAGAAATGACATGGGGCTGGGATCGGCTATCGGAATTACACTGCTCGTCATTGTTTTAGTGATCAACTTGATCCAATTAAAATGTTTTGGACTTTTTAAAAAAGATGGTGAACGCTGATGAATGCTAATCATAAACGAAGCCTTCTTACTGTGTTGATGATCGTCTCTTTCATCATCGTCAGCTTAATTGTGCTTTTTCCCCTTTATTACATGCTGATGGCGTCCTTTAAGAGTTCCCGTGAACTGTTCAGAAACGGTTTAGACTTAGGAATTAGGCTCGATTTGATGAACTTGGAGAACTATCGGTTGCTATTTCTCGGCCAGGGGTCAATCTATCTTTATTGGTATTTTAACAGTCTTTGCATTACTTTCCTATACACCATCGGAGCGCTCTTCTTTTCCTCCTTGGTCGGCTATGGTTTGGGGGCCTACGACTTCAAAGGCAAGAACGTGATCTTTACGATGGTTTTATTTGTGATGATGATTCCCCTGGAAATATTGATACTGCCACTCTATAAACTAATTATCAAGCTGGGTATCATCAATACTTATTTTGGAGTGATCCTGCCATTTACGGTTTCACCGATGGCGATATTTTTCTTCCGCCAGTATACCAGCGGGTTGTCCAAAGAATTCATGGATGCCGGAAGAATCGACGGCTGTACGGAATTCGGCATATTCTTTAAAATCATGGCTCCTTTGATGAAACCCGCCTTCGGCGCGATGACCATTCTTTTGGCAATGCAGAATTGGAACAGTTTTATCTGGCCGTTAATCGTCCTGCGGACCAACACCATGTTTACATTACCCATCGGTCTGGCATCGTTGATGTCACCCTACGGCAACAATTACGACATGCTGATAGCCGGCGCCGTACTGGCAGTCATTCCGATCATTATTTTATTCGTCTTTTACCAGCGCGCTTTTATATCGGGTCTCTCCAGCGGGGGCGTAAAAGGCTGAAAATCAGCGAATGGTTCGATAAACGAAGGAGGCTACCTGTTATGCGGACTACGCTAAAGATCGACACCACAGCGGGCAAGCATCGTATCAATCCCAATATCTACGGTCATTTTGCCGAGCATTTGGGCCGCTGTATTTATGACGGTTTTTGGGTGGGAGAGGATTCCCCGGTTCCCAATACCCGAGGGATAAGGAATGATATCATCAAGGCATTAAAGAATATTAAGATCCCCGTGTTACGTTGGCCGGGAGGATGTTTTGCCGATGAATACCACTGGAAGGACGGTATCGGCCCAAGGGAAAACCGGGCCAGAATGGTGAATACCCATTGGGGTGGAGTCGTTGAAAATAATCATTTTGGCACCCATGAATTCTTTGATTTGTGTGAGTTGCTGGAGACCGAACCGTATATCTGCGGCAATGTGGGCAGCGGAACCGTCCGCGAGATGCAGGAGTGGGTAGAGTATATGACCTTCGACGGCGAATCGCCGCTGGTCGCTCTCCGCCGGGCAAACGGGAGGGAAAAACCCTGGAGCCTGAAGTATTTCGGGGTCGGCAATGAAAACTGGGGTTGCGGCGGCCGGATGAGAGCCGAATATTACGCCGACCTGTATCGGCAGTACAGCTTGTATGTCAGGGATTATGGCGCCGCTCCGCTCGAAAAGATTGCCGCCGGTCCCAGAGGGGATAATTATCACTGGACGGAAGTGATGATGCGGGAAGCGGGGCATTTTATGGATGGACTCGCGTTGCATTATTATACAAGGGTCAATGACCACAACATAGTAATTGAAGAACCCGATGGGAACAAGATTTATTTAGCAAAACCCAATGCCGTCCGGGGATCCGCGGTGGATTTCGAGGCGGACGAATGGTATGCGATCATGAGCGCTGCTTATTTTACCGAAGAACTTATTACAAAGCATTCAGCCATTATGGATAAATATGATCCTGAAAAGAAAGTGGCCTTGATCGTCGATGAGTGGGGAACTTGGTTTGATGTCGAACCCGGCACCAACCCGGGATTCCTGTATCAGCAGAATACGCTTCGTGATGCGGTTTCCGCCGGGATCAGCCTCAATATATTCAACAATCATAGCGACCGGGTGCGGATGACCAATATCGCCCAGACAATCAATGTCCTTCAGGCTCCTATTTTAACGGACGGGGCTAAAATGCTTCTTACGCCTACCTATCATGTTTACGAAATGTACCAGGTCCACCAGGATGCGACGCATTTGCCAGTGGAGCTGATAACGGGGGAGCATGAACATGACGGGCAGAAAATTCCGTGGCTCAGTGCGTCCGCTTCGGTGGATGACAATGGTAAAATTCACCTGACCCTTTGCAACATCAATTTACGGGAGAGCGTTGAGATCAACTGCAGCCTGGCGGGGCTCAACCCACGCCGGATTTCCGGACAGGTTTTAACCGCCTCCGCAATGAACACTCATAATACCTTTGATCAGCCGGAGCAAGTAAAACCGCG
The DNA here is from genome assembly GCF_004340685.1 of Hydrogenispora ethanolica. Taxonomy (NCBI): domain Bacteria; kingdom Bacillati; phylum Bacillota; genus Hydrogenispora; species Hydrogenispora ethanolica. Next base: position 69,993 of record NZ_SLUN01000004.1, read on the forward strand.
GCAATTCAATGAATATGAAACGCTTTCCGACGGATTGAAAGCCAATCTTCCGCCAATGTCGGTGGTTTTATTGGAAGTCATGTGAGATTGGGGAGGGAATCGGATGAGAATCGTCCCTTGCAAGGATTGTTCGGGGACCATCGCTGTCACTCCGGAGAAAATTGCCAACATACTGCGCTATGTTATCGAGAAGAAAAAAGTTAAAACCGTAGCGGACGAGGCATATCAAAGTCGATTGGCAATTTGCAGCCGCTGCCCGGATCTATCGTTCGGCACGACCTGCCGGCATTGCGGCTGCCTGGTTCAGGTCAGAGCGAAAATTGACGGGGAATCTTGCCCCAATCCCGGACAGGCCAGGTGGTGAAGGTAGATTGGCCGGAGCGCCACTTCCGGACATTCCCCTGGGGACGGGTTCTTGGTAAACAGAAAGCCGGCTGGATCTCCTTCCAACCGGCTTTTTGCACAACTCAGGGCAGCTTGTTCCCGGCGGCGCGGTAGATCTCGTACCATTCCGGCCGGGAGAGGGTGACCGAGGAAGCCTGGCAGATATCTTTCAAGCGCTTGGCATTGGTGGTGCCGGCGATGGCTTGGATCTTGGCGGGGTGCCGCAGGATCCAGGCGATGGCGATGGCGGTGTTGGGCACGCCCTTGGCCGCCGCGATCTCGTCGATCTTCCGGTTCAATTCCGGGAATTTCGGATTGTCCAGGAAGACGCCCTCGAAGAAGCCGTATTGAAAAGGCGACCAGGCCTGGATGGTGATGTTCTTGAGGCGGCAGTAGTCCAGAATGCTGCCGTCGCGATCGACGGAACGGTCGATCTGCATGTTGACGTTGAGGCCGGCGTCGATCATCCCGGTGTTGGTGATGCTCAACTGCAACTGGTTGAAGATCAGCTTTTGATTCAGATACTTGCTGAGCAACTCGATCTGCATCGGATTTTGATTGCTGACTCCGAAGTATTTGACCTTGCCGCTCCGTTCCAGCTGGGTGAAGGCCTCGGCGACTTCCTCCGGCTCCACCAGAGCGTCGGGGCGGTGCAGCAGCAGCACGTCGAGGTACTCGGTGCGCAGCCTTTTGAGGCTGCCCTCGACCGCCTCCAGAATATGCTGCTTGGAAAAGTCAAAATAGCCCTTTTGAATGCCGCATTTGCTCTGGATGATCAGCCGTTCACGGATGCCCGGATTCATCTCCAGGGCCTCGGCGAAGCGCTCCTCGGCGCGGCCGCCGGCGTAAATGTCGGCATGGTCGAAAAAGTCGATCCCCTCGTCCAACGCGGTATGGAGCAAAGCCGCCGCGTCCTGCTTCGAAAGTTCGGCGATTCTCATGCAGCCGAGCGCGATCGCGGGGACGTTCATCTCGCCGCCGCTAATACTGATTTTTTTCATGAAACACACCTCTTTCCTTTAATATGGGCCGACCCCGGGATGACGTATTCTAAATCCCGGCCGCTTTCGGGAGGCTTCGGGCGAAGATCCGGAATTCAGAGTTTCACATGATCGCGCCAGGAATGAACGGGCCGCCAGTTCAATACTTCCTTGATCTTCCGGTTGCTCAAAAGGGTGTTGAAATTGTCCAGCGGCGCGCGGATATCGGTCACTTCGGGATAGCCGATGCTCAGGAGGGTCTCGCTCCGGATGTCCATGCTGGTGTCGTCGGCGGCGAGGTTGAGCGTCACCGCGCCGAGTCCGTCGGCCTCGATCGCCATCCGGCAGGCGACCGCGGCGTCGCGGGCGTCGATATAACTCCAGAGGATGTTTTGGCGTTGCTCCGGGTCATGGATGAAATTGGGGAAGTTCTGGTACATCTCCGGGGCGATGACATTGCCGATCCGGAAGCTTACCACCTGCATCCCGGTGAGCCGGTGAAACATCTCGGCCGTCTTTTCGTTGACGATCTTTGACAGGCCGTAACTGTCCTGCGGTAGTTGCGGGTGGTCCTCATCGAGGGGCACGTACTGCGGGACCAGGCGGTGTTTAGCGAAGACGATACCGTAGGAGGACTCGCTGGAGGCCACGACCGCTTTCCCGATGCCCAGGCCGGCAGCGGCCTGAAGGATGTTGTAGGTGGACATCACATTGTTCTGAAAGGTCACTTCATTGGGATGGCTGTAGGCTACGGGAATCGCCGCCAGGTGCACCACCGCGTCCGCCCCCGCCAGGGCGCCGTAACATTCGCCGAGGTTCTGCAGGTTGACCGTGACATGCTTCACCTTCGCAACCTTGGGTTTGACCAGATCGGCGTTCACGACTTCATAGCCGGACTCCAGAAAATGTTCGAGCACCGCGGTTCCCAGCCGTCCGCTGCCGCCCGTGACTACGACTTTTGGCAAATGAAACACCTCGTTTCAAAATTTGTCTTTCGGAGCCTACGCGGGTCGCCGCAACCATCGCAACCTCGGGTCGACGATGGCTTATCGTTGCGCATCCGTCGGTGCTTGATATCCTGAAAAATGAATGACGCGCATAAGCTCCGGGGGCCGCGATCGCCTCATTGCTCGGGCGGCCGCCGGCCAAAATGAAGCCAACATTTGAATTGTATACCTTGGAGTAGGCTATAAGTCAACACCGGTTTCGGACGGCGGGAAACCCCTCTTCGGGAGAGGAAGAAATCGGAGAGGGCTTGCCTTACCACGGGCGCTAGGGTATATAATGGAGTGGAAGGCCATCAACCGAAATTACGAGGAGAGAACGACGCCATGGGATACACGATCAAGACGATAGCGCAAAAGGTCGGACTGACCGAGTACACGCTCCGCTATTATGAGCGGGAAGGCTTGCTGCCGCTGATCGAGCGGGACGAGAACGGCAACCGCAACTTCAGCGACCAGGATATGGAACTGATCGGTTTGATCTGCTGCCTGCGCAACACGGGAATGCCGCTGGCCGCGATCAAACGCTTTGTGACCCTCACCAAGGGCGACGCGGCGACGATCGGCGCCCGCAAACAGATGCTGATCGAGCAGAAACAAGCCATCGAGGAGCAGATCCGGCAGTTCAAGAAGTACGCCCTGAAGATCGACAAAAAGATCGCCCATTACGAGGAGCTGGAGAAGAACGGCGGAATCGATCGTTGCCATTCGGATTCAAGTTGTTGAATACGCGCGGGAGATAGAGCAAGTGGTCATGGAATTGGGAAATTCTTGTGGAATGTTCTATAGAAGTTGGAAATATATTTGCGTGATAGAGAACAAGATAATCCCCAATTATTGAGAAAATAATATAATCAATCCAAAGGTGGTGATTTGATTGGATCCGCTTGACAAATATTCATATTGGGAAGATATCGCCGAATATGATCTTAAAACCGCTGAGGCCATGCTTGACTCCGGGAGATATTTATATGTGGTCTTTATGTGTCAGCAGGCGATCGAAAAAATAACGAAAGGATTATTTGTCTTAAAAAGTGGGGAGGAACCACCGCGGACTCATAATATTCTTGCGATTTTTGAAAAAATTCAGTTTCAACCGGATCAAATTATGGTGAAGGTTGAGGAGTATCGAGAATTTTTAGAAGAGTTATTGGCTTTTTATATTTCGGAAAGGTACCCGTCTTACAAGGAGAAGATTACGCTATCCGTCAATCACCAATCTGCCGTTGCCATTTTGTCCAAGGCTAAGGAGGTATTTGCATGGCTCAAATCCCTGAAAATATAAATTTGGCGATTCGAGAATATGTCTCGGAGCTAAGCAAGGAAATACCAGTTCAGAAAGCTGTTTTGTTTGGCTCATACGCCCGGGGGAATTATGACCGGGATAGCGATGTCGATTTAGCCATTTTTTCGGATTATTTTGCGGGCTCGTCTCGCATCGAGGGGATCAAGTTTTTGCTTGCCAGAGCCCGTAAGTATAACCATTATGATTTTCAACCCATTCCTTTCACTTATCAGGATTATATCGAACGGGAAGGATTTGTCGCCGAGGTGTTAAAAGAAGGGGTAGAGATTGTCTGAAAAATAAAGAGGCTGAAGTTGAAATTGGCGAGAATGAAATGAAATTCTCGCGCTGAAAGTTGCTATGGTTCAGGAAAGGAAGAAGACCGGAGGATGTAAGGAGTTAAAAGGCTCCAAAGTGCGAAGGCTCATCGCGGCGAACATGGAAGACGCAGGTCTTTTTTGTTCGCCGCTTTTATGTTATGATCACATTCAGCACCGTCCCGCTCGGGGGCGGTGGCGGAACTCGGAGAAGCAGCTCTCTCAATCGGTTATCGGTATCACAATTTCCTGACATCGAACATAGAGGATGGGATGAAGCATGGCAATCAAACGCAACAAAGTCGTGGTGGTAGGGGCGGGCGCCGTGGGCTCCGCGGTGGCCTTCAATCTGGTGGTGCAGGGGATTTGCGACGATTTGGTGTTGATCGATATCAACCGGGACAAGGCCTGGGCGGAAGCCACCGATCTCCAGCATTCCCTGGCCTATTCCAACCGCAATATGAATGTGCGGGATGGGGATTACGCCGCTTGCGGGGACGCTGATATTGTGGTGATCGCGGCGGCGCTGCCCTTCGTGAAGGGACAGACCCGGCTCGATCTGACCGAAAAGGCGGCCGGCATCATGCGCAGCATTATCGGTCCGGTGATGCAAAGCGGTTTTCAGGGGATCTTCATTGTGATCACCAATCCGGTGGATGTAATGGCCTATTATGTGTACAAACTCTCCGGCCTGCCGGCCCGCCGCGTGATCGGCACGGGTACGGCGCTGGATTCGGCGCGCTTGAAATATTACATCGCCGCTGTAATGAAGGTGGACCCCCGGAGCGTGCAGGCCTTGTGCCTGGGCGAACATGGCGATTCGCAAGTCATTCCCTGGAGCCTGGTCACAGTCGGCGGCAAGAATTTCCTCGACATTCTCGAGGACAACCGGGACCGGCTGCAAGGCATCGCGATCGACCAGATCGCCCATAACACCTCCTATATCTCGTACAAAGTGATGAACGCCAAAGGCGCGACGACCTTCGGCATCGCCGCGACCACGGTGGAGATCATCAAAGCGGTGCTCAACGACGAAAACAAGGTCATCCCGGTCTCCACCATGCTGCAAGGGGAATACGGCGAAAACGGCGTCTACGTCGGCGTCCCGGCCGTGCTGAACGGCGACGGCGTGAAGGAGCTGATGGAATGCAGGCTTTCGCAACGGGAGATGGCGGAGTTTAAGCAATCGGTGGCGCTTATCAAGGAGTATCAGGCGAAGCTGGGGGAGCCGGAAGACTTCGGGAACGCTGTCCATGACCCATCAGTCCCTACCCGAAACGCCGGATGATAATGCCGCAACCCGCCGGACGGATAACAAGCTTTGCAGAAATGCAGAGCTTTTTTTGTCGGGGTGCGCGGCCCGGGCGGCGCACCGGACGAAGCGGGAGGGATCTCCGGCAGGCATAAGAGAAACAGCTGCTTCCCGTTTCGTCTACCCGTCTCCGAATTTTAACAATTGGGAGGCAGGAAAAACCGGGGTGGATGAGTAATCATCATCAAATTGAAAGGAATTTCCAAAATTGCCGGGTTTTTCGACGCCGGTTCCAATCGATCGAATTTTCATGAGATGAGGCGGTTTTCCAATGCAACTGAATGATTTTAAACTGGAACGTTATTTCGCCAAGTATGAGTTCAACGTGGAGTATCTCCTGAGCCCCTCGGATTGCGAGAGTCTATCCCTTCCGGAACTGCTGGAATATGCGGATCCCGACGGAAAAGAGCTCTGGGCCAATTTGAAACTGGGGTATACCGAGTCCAAAGGCCACCCGGCGCTGCGGGAAGAGATCGCCCGGCTCTACCGGGAGATTTCGGCCGAGGACGTACTGGTGTTGACGCCGGAGGAAGGCATTTTCATCGCGCTCAACACCATCCTGCGACCGGGCGACAGCGCCGTGGTCGTGGATCCGGCCTACCAGTCGCTGCAGGAGATCCCGCGGAGCCTCGGTTGCAAGGTGACGCCCTGGCCGATCGTGGCCGGGAACGGCCAATGGACGTTGGACCTGAACCGTCTGGAGGATAGCATCGACAATCGGACGAGGCTCCTGGCCATCAATTTCCCCCACAATCCCACCGGGTTTCTGCCCTCGCGGGAGCTCTTCGCCGGAATTCTCGACCTGGTGCGGCGGCATGATCTTTATCTCCTCTCGGACGAGATGTACTGGTTGTCGGAACATCATCCCGCCGACCGGCTGCCGGCGGTCGCGGACGCCTATGAGAAAGGAGTCTCCTTGTTCGGACTCTCCAAGACCTTCGGACTTCCCGGGCTCCGCATCGGCTGGCTGGCCACCCGGGGCCAGGCGCTCATGGACAGGTTCGCGAGCATGAAAGACTATACCACCATCTGCGGCAGCGCTCCCAGCGAGGTGCTGGCCATCATCGGGCTGCGGGCCAAGGAGCGTTTGATCGCCCGGAGTCGGGAGATTATCCTTCGCAACAGGGACCTGGCCGAGCAGTTTTTTGCGGAGCATCCGGAGAGTTTCCGGTGGTTTGCGCCCCAGGCCGGTTCAACCGCTTTTCCCGAGCTGACGCGGGCGGTTCCGGTGGAGGCTTTCTGCGAAGACGTGGTGCTGACCAAGAACCTGATGATCCTCCCGGGCACGGTCTTCGATGCGCCGGGGAATCATTTCCGGGTGGGGCTGGGACGCCAGAATTTTCCCCAGGCGCTGGCGAGGCTGGGAGAGTATCTGCGAGGCTGATTCAAAATGAGTGTTCCCAGCCCCGGATCTTGCCGGTCGACGCCTGGCATCCATTGCTGAAAATTCCGAATAGAAAAGGAGTCATGAGCTTGAACAACCCACAATATGATATCCAAATCAGTTTAATCGACCAAAAAGTAAAAATGAGCGGAATCTCAAAATCCAATGCCGAACAGCCGTTGACCTTCGACTTCGCGCCCCCTCTGGGAACCGGAGCGGGGTATGCCGGGCTGGAACTGCTGGTGATGAGTTTCGCAAGCTGTGTCAGTACCACCTTATTATATCTGCTCCGAAAAAAGGGAGCGCAAGTCAGCGATTTTAAAGCCCATGTCCAGGGTTTCCGACGTGAGAAACCTTTATCGCTAGGCAAAATTATTTTTGAAGCCGCAATCAAAGCCGATCATATCGGAGCTGATGAGATCCGGAATGCATTGGAGGAGACCCGAACTCTAGCGCCGGTTTGGGTGTCAATGAGCGATCAGGTGGTAGTAGAGACCAGCTATAAACTTTTGGATTAACCTATGGTTCCGGACGGTTTGACCATGGCGCTTTTCATCGGGTGCATCGCGTTGGAAGACGATCGGATGCTCCGTCGAGAATTGGCCGGATACTCCGATTACGCCCAGCGAGTAAAGTACCGGCTGTTGCCGGCGATTTGATAAAAAGAGGGGTGGTGGCGGTGACGATTCAATTTGTTAATACGCTGATTATGGTCAAAGATATTGAGGTTTCCAAAAAATTCTACGAACAGACCATCGGCATTCCGGTGGTTCAAGATTACGGTGCTTGTGTCATCTTCGAGGGCCATCTGGCATTACACGGCGCCCGGGAGTTCCGGAGATTGATCGGCGCGCCGGAGGGCGGGACGGACGAACCGCAAGGCAGTCTGAACATGGATGTTTACTTTGAAACGGATGACTTGGCGGGCACCTACGAACGCTTGTGCCAGGCGGGAGTGCGGCTGATCCACGGCATCGAAACACAAGCCTGGGGGCAGCCGGTCTTTCGCTTCTATGACCCGGACGGACACGTGGTGGAGATCGGCGCGCCTTTATAAAAGCGTTGTGATAAACCCAGTCCGAAGGACAGGGTTGACACAAAAGCTCAGAAAAGCAAGTGATAAAGTCGATTTTTTAACCTTTTTGTATGCTGATCTCGTTTCGAAAGACTTTATCACATGGCTTATAAAAGCCGGCTTGTTCACTGAAAAATCGGTAATAATAGCAAATAGCGATCCCGTAAAATGAACTGAATCAATCAGGCAAGGAGCCTTCCGGTTGCAATCCTTTCGACATTACTGCCGCCAATGGGTGGGACAATTTGAGCGGCTGCTGGCCCGCAAGTACGTGAAGCCGGCCATCATCGGCTTGGCCGGTTTCCTGATTGGCGTCTTGCTGGCCGAGTTCGGGCTGAACTTTTGGATCCGCTCCGCCCTGCGGGCCAGTCTGATCGATACGGGCGCCAAGTCGCAACTGAAGGCCGACCTCAGTTGGCTGAGCCTGCCCGATCTGGCGCGGGGAAGGATTCGTTATGCCCGCTTGAACGCAACCCACTGCCGGATCAGCGAGTTAGACCTGGCCCGTCTGGACCTGGTCAATGAGGGCTTTCGCTTTGACCTCCCTTTGCTGTTGCGCGGCGGCGGGCTGCGTTTTCTGGAGGTGCGGAAGACCGCGGTGGAAGCGTGGGTCTCCGACCAAGCGCTCAGCGAGTACCTGCGGGCGCATTATCCCGATTATCAGCTGGATCTGAACGTTTTGGCGGATCGGGTGCGCCTCACCGGCGTGGCCTCGGTCTTCGGCAATGAAGTGCCGATACTGCTGGAAGGGGAAGTTGCCCCGGTCGATTACAGGAATATTCGTTTTTTTCCGAAACGGTTATTGATCTCCGGCCGTTCCATGGGCAGCAGCTTCGTCGGATTGATCGGCGATCAGATTCCGCTGGAGTTTCCGCTGTTGCCGAATTTGCCCCTGCGGCTGACCGGTTTGCGGCTCAAGCCGGGGCAGGTCCGGCTATCTTGGCGGGAATCGCCGATTCTTGCAGGGACCGGCGAAGATTCCCCGAATTATTAACCCGGAAATCAAAATATCCAAAGAATGAGAAGGCATCATCTCGGGTTCGCCCGGACCCGTTGGCTTTGGAATGAAACGGCAGAGGAGACGCCTATGGGACAACCGGTTATTTTCGTATCGACCTGTGAGTTTTCCGGGGACATGCACGGCGAGGTCTTGGTGAGGGAATTGCAAAAATTGCTGCCGGAAGCCATACTCTATGGCATCGGCGGACCCCGGATGGCCGCGGCTGGAGTGGAGTTGCTTTTTGACCCGACCCGGGTCAGCACCATCGGCTTTCTGGAAGCATTGCGCAATCTACGCCGGATGAAAAAACTGGTCCGAGAGATTACGGAGGAGTGGAACAAACGCCGCCCCGATTTGATGCTCTGGTTGGATTCGGGCGGATTCAACTTGGTGTTGGCTAAAGCGGCCAAGGAACGGCAGATCCCGGTGTATTGCATGTTTTCGCCCTCGGCCTGGGCTTATGGACAGGATCGCGCCGTCAAGCTGGCGGAGCGGGTTAAACTGCTGCTGGCGGTGGCTCCTTTCGAGGCCGATTTTTACCGCAAGTTCGGCGCGACCGTGACTTATGTCGGCCATCCTTTGCTGGATCGGGTCCGCAACACTCGCCAGCCGCAGGAGGTCCGGGAGGCGCTGGGAGTGGCGGACCCTCAGCAATTGGTGGTGCTGATGCCGGGCAGCCGGAAGCAGGAGATCGCCAAGTTGCTCCGGCTCATGCTGGAGGCGGCGGCGGAAGTCGCGGGGGAGCTTCGGGTGCGTTTCGCCCTGCCGGTGGCGGCCTCGTTGGACCGGGAATGGCTTGAGTCGATCGTCCGCGAGTATCCGGTGGAATGCAGCCTTTGTGAAGGGGGAGCTTACGATCTGCTGGCCGCGGCGGACGGGGCGGTGATCGCCTCCGGCACCGCTACATTGGAAGCAGCCATCCTCGGCGCGCCCATGATCATCGTCTACCGGATCAGTGGTTTGTCGTATCAAATCTATAAGGCGATGGAGACAGCCGAACATAAAAAGCTGGGCTTTATCGGCCTGCCCAATTTGATGATGGGCCGCAGCGTCGTTCCGGAGCTCCTGCAAAAGAACCTGACCGCTGCCAACATCGCCCGCGAGCTGAAGCGGATGCTCACCGACGCCGAGTACAACGCGCAGCTGCGCCGGGAATTGGGGGAAGTCCGGGAACGGATCGGACCTCCCGGAGTGATGCAAAGGGCGGCGCAGCTCATCGCCGCCGATTACCGGGACTGACCTCGCTTCCCAACCCCGGCTCCATCGGCAAAGCAGAACCTTTCGACCGATACAGCGGGCGGCTGCTCCCGGAGCGGCCGGAAAATCAGGCCGCCATCCCAGATAACCGGTTCTACCCGGTTTCCCCCGTGAATAAATAATCAGAGAACGGGGGGATAGGGGATGCGCGTTCTTTTCTTCAAGCAAAAACAGGTCCAAAGAGGGCTAATCTTTCTATTGCTGATGATCTTCACCGCCGGCGTGGTGGCCAATTGGGATAGGTTTGCCCGGCGGATTTTCGGGGTGAAACAGGGCGTCCGGTTGGAAGGGCGGGTTGTGCAAGGCTTTTTGCCGGACGAAGTCACTTCGCTGGTGAAAACGCTCGCCGCTCAAGTGAACCGGGAGCCGCGCAATGCCAGTTATATTCCGGAAACCGGCGAGATCTTGCCCGCCGAGTCCGGCAAGTTGGTGGATGTCGCCCAAACGGTCCACCAGGTCTGCATGGCGCCCGCCGGCTCCGTGGCCCGCCTGGTGGTGAACCCGGTGCCGCCACCGATCACCGAGGATCTTTTCAAACCGGTTTATCAGGGCGATAAAACTGCTTCCCGGGTGGCCCTGGCGATCAATGTCGCCTGGGGCGAAGAACACCTGGGAGAGATGCTGAAGATCCTCGCGGAGGAAAAGACCAAAGCGACCTTCTTTTTTGTCGGAACGTGGGTGAAGCTATTTCCGGAACTGGTACGGAATATCGCCGCCGCCGGTCACGAGGTGGCCAATCATGGCCTTTTTCACGGCCATCCCGCGCAGATGAGCCGGGAGCAAGTGAAAAAGCTCATTTCCGATAACGCGTTGCTCTTGTGGTCGATCACCGGAAAACAACCGGCCAATCTGTTCGCGCCGCCCTATGGCGAGATCAGCCCGGAGGTATTGGCAGCGGCCGGGGAATTGGGCAATTATACCATCTTGTGGTCGGTGGACACCGTAGACTGGAAAAATCCCGATCCGCAGGAGATGTTGCGCCGGGTATTGGGCAAGATCGAACCCGGCGGTATCCTGCTGATGCATCCCACGGTCGCCACCAAGACGGTATTCCGGGAGCTGATACGCTCCTTGCGCCAACGGAATCTCGAACCCGGTACGGTCTCGCAGGTGATGGGGAAATCGTGACCAATAACCGAAAAAAACGCCAACCGCGGCTTTGCGGAACGAGCGAATTTCCTACTACTCCGGTGTTTAAATACATCGAAAGGAATTTTGGAAAATCGCGATGCTTTAACGAGTTTTCCAGAATTTTTCATACATTTAACCATCGGATTAATAACCGGTTTTCAGAAAGGCAAGGGCGGTTTGGCGGTATCGGCATGGTCCTCCCATAAGGAAAATGAAAAAGGAAGCGCCCGGCGCCTCCTTTTTGCTTTTATCGATTCAAACCTTTCGGGCGATTCAGCCCACTCAGTATAAACTTTGCCGGATGACATTCCAGATGGCGGGATCTTCATAGCCCAACCGCCAGACCGCTACGCCCTTGAGGCCGTAGTTCCGGACCAGTTGCATTTTGGCAGCGGTGCTGCTGGCGTTCTCATACCAGACCTGATGTTTGATTCCCCAGCTTTTATACGTGAAGTAGGGCACTTTATAGGTCGGGTGCCATTTCGGCGCGACGGAATACTGTTTGATCAGGTTTTGGATCGCCTTGTAATTTTGCGCTTTTCCTGAGCTCATGCTCCAGTTATAGCCGTAAGCGGCGAGTCCCAGTACGACCTTGCTGGGCTGGAAATAATTCAAGGTATACCGGATCACTTTATCAACCCAAGGGTAAGAAGCCACCGGACCGGGAGCGCCACCGGCATAATGTTCGTCATAGGTCATGATCATTGCCTGATCCAGATAGGGCGCGATGGCCTGATAATCATAGGCGCCGCCATGGCTGGAGCTGCGATCGTTGGAGGTCTTGGCCGGCAGCGACGCCGTCACCAATAACCCCTTGGGCCGCAACTCGGCGGCCAATTCCCGGAAAAAGGCAGTCAAATCGTTTCGGCTACGGGCCGGGACATTCTCAAAGTCGATATTGACGCCTTGAAAACCGTTCTGTTGCAGCATCCGGCTGATTCCCGAGACTGCCTTGGAGCGGTAAGTCGGACTGCTCAACAACTTACTGGCCACGCTGGAATTGAAATTATCCCCCTTGATGTTATTGACCACGGCCAACGTCACCGCGCCGGCACTACGGGCCAGTCGGACCGGCTTGGGATTGTGGGTGCTATGGATCGTCCCGTATTGGTCAATGTTAAAGGAGAAAGGCATCACCGTATTAATCGTCCCCAGATTGGCGGAGAGCGCTGAGTACCCCACCGGATCGTTATAATAGTTCTCGACATAATAACCGGCGATGGTCCTTCCCTTGCTCACCGTCCCCGCCGCAGGGGCCTGGGCGGTGACCATCCATTTGGCCACCCAGCCGGTGATTCCCGAATGGGTCTGCACCTGATAGAGACCATTCTTTTCCCCTAGAATGATTAAGCGCGACCCTTTGGTGGCGCTCCCCACCGTAGAGCTGGAGGAGGAGCTTTCGCTGCGAATGGTCGCTACATCGCTTGCGATCACTCCGGAGCGAGGGTAAAAAATGCTCGTCTCGGGCGGCAGAGCCGAGTTTTTGCTGGAACTGCCGGAATTCACCCCGAAGAGGCCCGAAGTAAGATAAAACAGTAATGCTATGATGGTGGTGATCACATTGCCTTGCATCGGGTTGCTCCCTTCCAATTATCGATGCCGGGACCTGACTTTTTTATCCGATGAAATGATCGCTGTTTCAGCAATCAATAAACGCTGCCCTTAATTCGAAAATTCGCTGGTCAGGGCGGTTTACCTCTAAGTAGATCCCGGTAAACCCGTTATACTTAGACAATCGACGCATACTTTGGCTGGTACTCCGAAAAATGGAACAGGGACCATCATCCGTCGCTCCGGCCGAAGTGGCGTTGGCATTGTTGGTCCGGAATATGGAGTACGATATATACAGTTAAAACCATTAAAACCATCCGCCTCGAAAAAGAGGACTTTGGTTCAAAAAGGCGAACATTACATGATAATTCTGTCATTAGCACTTAAAATCGGCAAAAAGCGGTTTCGAACCCTTCCGATTGGCGTGGACCGGACGTTCCCGCCAGGACGCTGACGGAGAAACCGTTTGCCATTATCAAAAAGACAAGGAACTCGAAACATGTACCAACAAACCACCTTAGCGAATGGCCTGCGGATTGTCTGCGAGACGATTCCGCATGTCCATTCGGTTTCATTGGGTATCTGGGTCGGCACCGGTTCGCGCTATGAAGAACCGCAATACAACGGAATCTCTCATTTCATCGAGCATATGCTGTTCAAAGGAACCGGCCGGCGCACCACCAAGCAGATTGCCGAGGAGATGGACGCCGTCGGCGGTCAACTGAACGCCTTTACGACCAAGGAATACACTTGCTTTTATGCCAAGCTGCTCGATAAGCATTTCCGGTTCGGAATCGACCTTCTCTCGGATATGGTGACTAATTCCCTCTTTCTGCCGGAGGAGCTTGAAAAAGAGAAACAAGTCGTGATCGAAGAGATCAAATCGTATGAAGACTCGCCGGATGAACTGATTCATGATATTTTCGCCGGCGCGGTATTGAAAGGACATCCGCTCGGCTGGACGATTCTCGGAACGCCCGAGACCATCCGGGGCATCGACCGGGAAGTCATCTTGCAATACTTAAGTCACCATTATACCCCGGATAACATCGTTTTTGCAGTAGCGGGTAATGTCCAATTCGACCAGATCGTGGCAGAGGTTGCCCAGCGTTTTGAGGGATTGGCGGGTCATGCCACCAAGCAGCTGCCCTCGCTGCCGCGCCTGGAGCAAGACGTGGTGATCCGGAGCAAAGAAACGGAACAGGTCCACATCTGCCTCGGAACGCGGGGGGTCGAGCGGAGCAGCCCCGAGAAGTTTACCGTCTTCGTATTGGACAGCATTCTCGGCGGCAGCGTCAGTTCGCGGCTCTTTCAAGAACTGCGGGAAGAACGGGGACTGGTTTATATGGCCGGTTCCAATCACTCCGCCTATCAAGATACCGGCTTGTTCTCGATTTACGCCGGAACCAGCATGGAAAATTTTGAGGAAGTGATTTCCCTGGTCAAAAGCGAGCTGCGCAAGCTGCGCGACAATCCCGTCGGAGCGGCGGAGTTGGCCCGGGCCAAGGAACAGCTCAAAGGAAACTTGTTATTGAGTCTGGAGAGCACCTGCAACCGGATGAGCCGTATCGCAAAACTGGTTTTGTTTCAAGAACCTTTGACGACTCCCGAGGAGAGCGTGGCCCGGATCGATCAGGTCGATGCCGCTCAAGTGTTGGAGGCGGCCCGAGCCATTTTTGATGAGAATAAATTAGTCATTACGGCAGTCGGGCCCTTTGCGGAGGACTCGGAGCTGTTGCGGAAAGGGTATCATGAATATTGAGCCGGTTGGACCGCTGGCGATTAAATTAAAAGTGCTCTCTCCGCTGATCAGGGAGGGCGTGATTCCAAAGCCCGCATATGCCACCGACGGTGCGGCGGCTATGGACTTGCACGCTTGTATCGCGGAACCGTTGCTGATCCCGGCGGGCGGCCGGGTGGGCGTTCCCACCGGGATCGCGTTCGAACTGCCGGGTCCGCACGTGGTGGCTTTGGTCTTCCCGCGCAGCGGCTTGGCATCCAAACATGGCATCGCCTTGTCCAATGCGGTCGGGGTGATCGACAGCGATTATCGCGGCGAAGTGATTTGTCTCGTCAAGAACGAGAGCGCGGCCGATTTTCAGATTCAACCCGGAGACCGACTGGCGCAGCTGGGATTTTTCCCGGTGTTCCGCGGGATTTGGGAAGAGGTGGATGCATTGGCGGAGACGGACCGCGGCGCCGGCGGATTTGGCTCTACCGGAAGAGGCATTTCCACAGCGGAACCGTTGAAATAAACCGGATTGTTTCCAGCGCTCGGGTGAAGGTTGATGCGCTGGATAAACCGAAATGATCACCGCCCGTTCAGTTTCAAGAAAAAGCGTTCCGCTGCCAATCAGCTCCAACCCTGTCGTCTGATTCGACAAAACCCGGTTCAAATTGCTAGGAAACGATAATCGCCATCCGCGGGGAAAAGCGCGACCAAACTCCGGTTGATATTTCCGGCCGGGGTTATTTCATGTCTTTCTTCCCTTGCATCGTCGACAATTTCTGATATAATCATGGATACTGAGTATTGCATCCGGGACGCGTTGGAAGCCATGGGATAAAGTCTTTCGAAACTGGGATCAGCTTGCAAAAAGGTTTAAAAACGACTTTATCCCTTGCTGCTCTGAGCTTTTGTGTCCGCCCTGACCTTCGGACAGGGTTTATCACAACGCTTTTGCAGTCCAGCGGATTACCCATCAAACACCCGACAGTTGCCGGGCCAATGCGGCTTGGCGCCGGACGGAGGCCGATCATGTTGGAGAAGGACCTTGAACAGATCTACCGGGTCGTTGGAGAACTCAAGGAAGAGTTGCTGACCAACCCCTCTCATCCGGAATTGGAGGATGAGGAGAGTTACAAGCTGGCAACGAAGATCGATTTGACGGTAAGCCGCTTGATGCGTTTATTGGAAAGCCAGCCGTACTCCGGCACAAGACTCCGGAATGTAAGATGAAATGGACGGGCGGCAATGTTGGGGTTCATTGGAAAGCGTCGCGATTCGATGAACAGTTTGGTTGAAGTTTTAAAAATAAGCGCCGGGAAACGAGGACCGGCGTTATTTTTTTTCTCAGAAGGCGCGCCGGTCCCTTCGAAATGTGTTATAATAGGGGATAATTCCGAGACCGGCTCATTTTTCTTTGACGGGTATGAGCTATGGTTTCCGTGCGGTTTTGTCTGGATAGGGATGTTTTTAGAGAAATTCTTGATATATTTTAGGAGGCGAAGGCATGAATATTACCGTTGAGCGACTGCCGGAGCAGGAGTTGAAACCGCTGTTTGCGGACCCGACCCAGCTGGGATTCGGCAAAGTTTTTACGGACTACATGTTCACTGCGTATTACCGGAAAGGCCAAGGTTGGGTCGAACCCAAGATTTCCAAGCTGAAGGCATTGCAGATCGATCCGGCTGCGGTCGCGCTCCATTATTCCCAGGAGATCTTCGAGGGGCTCAAAGCCTATGCCGGACCGGACGGGCGGATCCTATTGTTCCGGCCGGAACAGAATGCCCGGCGGATGTATGCTTCGGCGGAGCGGTTGTGCATGGCGCCGGTGCCGGAGGAACTGTTTCTCCAGGGCATCACCGATCTGGTCAATCTGGAAAAACGTTGGATTCCCAAGGCGCCGGGAACATCGTTGTACATCCGGCCGACGCTGATCGGAACCGGAGATGCTCTGGGCGTCCATCCGGCCGATGAGTATCTCTTCTACGTGATCCTTACCCCGGTGGCAGCGTATTACAAGGAGGGCTTCAAGCCGATCAGCCTGTATGTGGAGGAACACTATATCCGGGCGGCCGTCGGCGGCGTGGGCAATGTGAAAACCGGCGGAAATTACGCCGCGAGCCTCTTGGCCGCGGCCAAAGCGCAGGAAAAAGGATTCTCCCAGGTATTATGGCTTGACGCCAAGGAGAACCGTTATGCCGAGGAAGTCGGCTCCATGAACATGTTCTTCGTTTTCGGCCGGAAATTGGTCACTCCCAATTTGGGCGGCTCGATCCTCCCCGGCATTACCCGGGCTTCGGTGCTTGAGTTGGCGCGCAGTCTCGGTTATGAGGCGGAGGAGCGGCCGATCGGAATCGATGAAGTGATCGCCGGGCTGCAGGACGGAACGCTCACCGAAGCGTTTGGTTCGGGAACGGCCGCGGTCATCTCGCCGGTGGGCTCGTTGTTCTATCAGGATCAAAACCATGTCATCCATGGCAACCAGGTCGGCCCGGTCACGCAGCAACTGTACGATCGCTTGGTGGATATCCAATATGGCCGGGCCGAGGATCCGTTCGGCTGGGTCCGGGAGATTGGCCGGTTGTGACAATGACGTAAGGTTTCAGCGAAATACCAAAATTTACGAAGAGGGCGAAGCCCTCTTTTTTTATTGGGATGAGCCGTAGCAGGAAGGGGCGGCAAGAGTTAAAAAATTTTTTCACAAAGGAATTTGATGTCAGGGATTGTTTAATTATTAAACAATAAATGGGGTTATACATAAAATGTTTTGGTAATTATCAAGAACTATTTTAAATCGTTTGGCGATCATGTAAAATTGATGTAAGTCTTCCGGAAGAGGCAGTCATGGACACGTTAGATGTAAAAATATTGAAGTTACTTCAACAAAATGCCAGGGTGACGGTATCGGAGATCGCCAGTCAGATCAATCTGTCGGTGCCGGCGGTGAGTGATCGGCTGAAGAAGCTGGAAGCCGGCGGGATCATCGATAAGTATGTCGCCATCGTCAATCCGGCCCGTTTCCAGAAGGAACTGACGGCCATCATGTTTATCTCCCTGGAGCGGCCGAAATTCACCGAGCAGTTTGTGGAGTTCGTCCAGCGGGAGGATGAAATCCTGGAATGCCATTACCTGGCCGGCGATTATGATTATGCCCTGAAGATCATTACGCGTAGCGCGGCGACGTTGGAAAGGCTTTTAAACCGGATCAAGAGCGTTCCCGGGGTGCAAAAGACCCGCACCATCGTGGCCTTATCCACGGTCAAGAACAACCATTCGATCATCCCGGAGGACTATTCCGGAGAGTAAATTTGGGGGTATGGCAATGATTATCGGAGTTCCCAAGGAAATTAAGAATAATGAGAACCGGGTGGCGGTCACGCCGGCCGGCGTGTATGCCCTGGTCAAGGCGGGCCATAAAGTGCTCGTCGAAAAGACGGCCGGACTCGGCAGCGGGATCACGGATGAGGAGTACCGTTCCGCCGGCGCCGCCATGCTCGAAAAGAGCAGCGAGGTCTTTCGCGAAGCGGATCTCATCGTGAAAGTCAAGGAACCGTTGGAGTCGGAGTATGAACTATTCAAGGACGGTCAGGCGCTCTTCACTTATCTGCATCTGGCTCCGAACCGGCCGCTGACCGAGGCGCTGTTGCGCAAAGAGATTACCGGAATCGCCTATGAGACGGTCCAGACCGCGGACGGGGCCCTTCCCTTGCTGGTGCCCATGAGCGAAGTGGCCGGCCGGATGGCGGTCCAGATCGGCGCCAATCTGCTCCAGAAATATAACGGCGGTTGCGGCGTGCTGCTGGGGGGCGTCCCCGGCGTGCCCCCGGCCGACGTCGTCATCGTGGGCGGCGGGATCGTCGGCACCAATGCCGCCAAAATGGCGGTGGGGATGGGCGCCCGGGTGACCGTGCTGGATATCAACGCCAGCCGGCTGGCGTATTTGGACGATATTTTCAGCGGCCGGATCGCCACCCTGTACTATAACGAATTCAATATGATGACCATCATCCGCCAGGCCGACCTGCTGGTCGGGGCGGTATTGGTCGCCGGAGCCAAAGCTCCGAAGGTCGTCTCCGAAGCCATGGTCCGGACGATGAAACCCGGCTCGGTCATTGTCGACGTGGCCATCGACCAAGGCGGCTCCATCGAGACGGTGGACCGGGTGACCACCCATGACCATCCCTGTTTCGAGCGGCACGGCGTGATCCATTATTCGGTGGCCAATATGCCGGGCGCGGTGCCCCGCACCTCCACCTATGCGCTGACCGGCGCCACCCTGCCGTATCTTTTGCAACTCGCCAACCTGGGACCGGAAAGGGCTTTGCTGGAAGACCATTCGCTCTTGTCCGGCCTGAATACCTACCGGGCCAATCTGACCTGCGCGCCGGTGGCCGAAGCCCTCGGCAAGGAGTATGTCTCACCGGAACGGCTCTTGGTATCTTTCAAGCAAGCCTCCTAAAATTATCAAATTATCTTATAAAAAACAGCGGTCCGGAGTTCCCCTGGGCCGCTGTTTTTTGCAAGGTTCGTCAAAGCTTCCTCACGCCAGCTGTTCGAAAGCAGCTTTCAGGCTCGGATACAGCGAGCGGTAAATGGTGTAATGTTTGCGGTAGATCGCGGCGTGATCCGGATCGGGAGCGATTCGCCGTTCCACGGGGCGGTCCAAACGTTGCAGGTCGGCGGCGCCGAAGATCCCGCCGGTGACTCCCGCCAGCAGCGCCGCGCCGTAGACCGAATGTTCCCGGTTGGACAGGATCGTCACCGGCGTCTCATAAATGTCGGCCTGGATCTGGCTCCATACTTCGCTGCGGGCCGCCCCGCCGGAAGCGATGATGGTCCGGACGGGGATGCCGAGCTCGGCAAAGACCGCCAAGGAATCTTTCATCGCGAAGGCCACTCCTTCCATCACCGCCCGCACCAGATGGGCCTGGCGGTGGGCCAGGCTCAGGCCGATGAAACAGCCCTTGGCGTTGGGGTCCATATGCGGAGTCCGTTCGCCGCAGAGGTAGGGCAGGAAGAGCAAGCCCTGCGCTCCGGGCTCCACGGTGGCGGCGGCTTGCGAGAGCAACTCGTAGGAGCCGGTCCCTGCGCCCGCTCCGTCCCGGTCTTCCGGCTGGCAGAAGTTCTCCTTGAACCAGCGCAGGGAGAGGCCGGCCGCGAGGATGGCGCCCATCAGAAACCAGCGGTCCGGCAGCGCGTGGCAGAGGGTATGGATGCGGCGGCCGGGATCGAACAGCGGTTGGCCGGCGGCGGTGAAGACCTGGCCGCCCGTGCCGATGGTCGAGGCGACGACGCCCGCCGCGGTGATGCCGGCGCCGATGGCGCCCATCAGTTGATCGCCGCCGCCGGCGCTCACCGGCGTTCCGGCCGCCAGGCCCGTGGCCGCGGCCGCCTCCGCCGTGAGCCGTCCGGCCAGGCTGACGGATTCCAAGGGGGCGGGGAGGTAGCCGGTCTTCAGCTCCAGGGCGTCCACGATGGGGCCCGACCAGTGGCGCCGGGTGACATCAAAGAGCAGCGTCCCGGAGCCGTCGGTCACATCGGTGGCGATCTCCCGGGTCAGGCGGTAGCGGATGAAGTCCTTCGGCAGAAAGGCGGTATGAATCCGCTGATAAAGCTGGGGCTCATGCTCTTTCACCCAGAGCAGCGATACGCCGAAAAGGCCGGTGGCGGTGGGCATGCCGGTGATTCCGTACAATTGGCCAGGATCCATCCGGGCGGCGATCTCCCGGCACTGGGCCTGACTCCGTTTGTCCGGCCAGATGATGGCGGGCCGGAGCGGCCGGCCTTCCTGGTCCAGGAGCACCAAGCCGTGCATTTGACCGGAGAGGCCGACGGCCCGGATCGCGGCCGCCGGAAGCCCGGTCTGCGCTACGACCCGGCGGATGGCCGCGACGCTGGCTTGCCACCAGGTTTCGGGGTCCTGCTCCGCCCAATCCGGATGGGGGGTCTGGATCGGATACTCCCGGCCGGCGATTCCGGCGACCCGGCCGTCGGCGCCGACCAGCGCCGCCCGGACGCTGGAAGTGCCGAGGTCGATTCCGAGCAGATATTCCATGAATGCTTCAACTCCTTTTTCAACCGATGCGGTACGGGAAGATGCGATAGACGACGAGCCGCTCCCCGGCGGCGGAATTGTGGAAGAGCGCCTCATGGCCGGGGGTGACCAGAAATTCGTTATTGGAGCGGCGGTAGTCGGCGCCGACCGGCATCCCGTTCAGGCTGCCCGCGCCGCTCCAGACCAGGCCGGTCCAGGGCTCCGGGGAGGCGGGGCAGCGGTATTCGGCTCCCGGCTCGATCTCCAGCGCTTCGCCGTAGAACATCTCAAAGAAGATCTGCAGCCGCCGCCCCCAGCTCCCGCTCTCGAGGGTCCGGGCGGCCTGGCGGTATTTCTTTTCAAACTCGGGATCGGCGGATAATTCCCAATCGACCACCTGGGCCAGGAAATCGCGTTCGTCGGCCAGCCCGCGCAGGCCCATCGCCCGCCACAGTTCCCGCCGGGCCGCGGGATCGGCCACCCGTTCGCCGAAACGCCAGGCGGCCAGGTTGTAATCGTCCTGGGGCACCTGGACCTCGATGGTGGGCCAGGGACCGGGCGCGTGCAGGCAGCCGGGATGAATGATCCAGCCGTCATAGGGGCGCACTTCGTAAGGCTGCCCCAGCGCGTACATGGCGTCGCTGTTCCCGAATTCGCCGAGGGCGGCCAGGACGTCTTCCCGGGTGACCCGGGGCCGGACTCCCAGGCGGGAGATGACCCGGCCCGGATCCTGGTTGTAGGGGGGCAGGTCCAGCGGCGGGAAGAAGTAGGCCTCCAGTTTGCCCGGGCCTTGGGCCCGGCCGTTCACGATCTCGCCGGAATGGACATGGAAGGTGATGGGCGGCGCTTCGGGCGCCCCGCCGTAGGACGGGACCACCGGCGCGCCGCCGATGTCGAGCAGCTTCACCAGGGGCCAGCGGTCCAGGCAGCCGCCGAAGAGCCGCTCGCCGCAGGCGGCGGCCGCCTCGGTCAGCAGCACCGGCTCCCCGTCCGTCAGCCGCAGCCGCGAGATTCCTTCGTGCGCCCTGGGAAGGCGGTTCACTGCCGCGGACAGAGACATGATCCAGCGTTCCACCGTGAGATAGCCCCGCTCGTCCTGGAACTCCGGGATGAATTGGCTGTTGGGAGCCAAAATGTCCCGGCCGGAATAGTTTTCCCGGCCCACCAGGGCCGGTTCGGCGAAGAGCACGCCGCGCTGGGATTCCAGCGTGGCGGCGAGACGGGATGGGATGGAGTTTTGCATTGGAGAACCTCCCTTATGTTTCGTTTGGACTGTTGACAGCGTTATGTGGTCCGGGGGACCGGCGCGGCCGGATGCGCATTGGGAGCGGGAACGGCCTTGCGGCGGTGCCCCGGTGCCAATCCTCGGCCGGGGCCGCCCCGGGAAGAGGCTGCGCCGGGCCGGGAGTTCATCCCGGGTGCCGCAGCAGATACTCAATGGCGATGGCCCCGGTTCCGATCAGGAAGGGGTCTCCCGCCAGGCTGGCGGGTTCGATCCGCACCTGGCGGGCGATCTCCGGCAGCAGCCGTTCCCGGGCCGTGGCGCGGACGGTCTCGAACCAGACCGGACCCAGCTCCAGCAGCTCATCGCCGAGGATGACCAGCTCCGGCTCGAGGGTATTGATCAGGTTGACCACCGCCGCCCCCAGATAACGGGCGGCCTCGCGCACCAATTCCAGCGCCAGCGGATCGGCGGCCCGCGCCGCGCGAACCAGGTCCGGAAAGCTCAGCGGCCGCGCCGCGGCCAGCAGGGAATCACCGCCGGCCGCCGCCAGCCGCGCCTCGGCCTGCCGCAGCAGCGCGGTGCTGGAGCAGTATCCTTCGAGGCAGCCGAAATTGCCGCATTCGCAGCGCGGGCCGTCCGGATCGATCATGGTGTGGCCGATCTCGCCGGCCATGCCGTGGGCGCCGTGATAGATCCGGCCGTCGATGATGATCCCGGCGCCCACGCCTTTTCCGGCGGCGATGTAGAGCAGGTTGCGGACCGTCCTGCCGCTGCCCAGCCATTGCTCGGCCGAAGCCGCGGCGTGGGCGTCGTGTTCGACGACGACCGGCAGGCCGAACCGCTCGCGGAGCGCCGCGGCGATGGGAATATCGCGCCAGCCCGTGAAGTTGCTGATGAAGGCCACCCGGCCGTCGTCCAGATTCAGCGGTCCCGGGGCGGCCACGCCCAGGGCCGCCACTTTCCGCCGCTCCGGGCTCTGTTCGAGCAGCCGGGCGGCGAGTTCCTCCAGCCGCCGCAGCACCTCCGCCACTGGCAGGGCCGGCGATAGGGGGACTCGCTCCGAGGCCAGCAGCCGCGTCTCCAGATTGAAGAGGCCGCCGCTGAGGTGGTCCCTGGCCAGCTGCAGGCCGATCACATACCGGCCGTCGGGATCCAGCGCCAGGCCGATGGCCCCGTGCCGGGCGTAGCAGCCGGTCTCGACCACCAGCCCCATTTCCAGCAGATCCTTGATGATATAGGTGACGGTCGAGGCATTCAGGCCGGTGCGCGCCGCCAGCTCCTTGCGGGACATCGTCCCGTTCAGCTTCAGCAGCTGCAGCGCCAGCGAACGGTTGCGCAGCTGGATAGCGTCCTGGTTCTGGCCGGAAAAAAACGGCGTTTCCTTATGAGTCATCGTGTTTTCAAGGCTCCTGTCCGTGATGGTCTGTTTTAATTCATTCAATGAATTCATCGAATGAATTATTTGCTGTCGGTTCGCAAACTCCTGCCGCTGCGGAAAAAATTTTGGCATCGCCAGCCGGGTCGCGGCGGTTGGGAGTTGCTTGAGCGACTGAAGGAGGTGCTTGAGTCGTTCAAGGAGTTGCTTGAGCGACCGAAGGAAGTGCTTGAGTCGTTCAAGGAGTTGCTTGAGCGACTGAAGGAAATGCTTGAGTCGTTCAAGGAGTTGCTTGAGCGACTGAAGGAAGTGCTTGAGTCGTTCAAGGAGTTGCTTGAGCGACCGCAGGAAGTGCTTGAGTCGTTCAAGGAGATACATGAGCGACTGAAGGAAGTGCGGGAGCCATTCAGGCAGTTGCCCGGGTGGCCCAAGGCGTTCCCTCGGCCGCCGGGGAAGTTTGGCGCGTTGCCAAAGCGGTTCGTTGCAAAACCGGGCGGTTTCGCGGGACTCTGAAAGGCGTTGCCTGGAATGTCACAGGGCCAAGACGAGCCGGTGCGGGAAGCGGTTTTGTCCCGGAAGAGGCCCGGTGGGGGACGCGGCCGGTACGGTGAAAATACCATTATAGCTGCACTTTATATTCCAGTAACGGTTCCAAGAACCAGGAGCGGCAAAGATCGCCGTTGGGGGAAAATTCTGCTTGACAGTGATATATCACGTGATATATCATAAAGGTGATTCATGGAACAACCGCTACTCAAAGGGGAAAAATATCTTGAAACGCTCGCTTTCGCAACGAGTTTATGATACCCTGCTGGAACGCATTTTGCGCAACGAATGGGCGCCGGGCGACATGATCAACCGGCGGGAGGTCGCGGCGGAGCTGGAGGTCAGCGTGGCCCCGGCGCTGGAGGCCATGTTGCAGCTGGAGGCGGAAGGGCTGCTGGAGACGATCCCCCGCAAGGGCACCCGGATCCGGGTCATTACCGAGGAAGACCTGCGCGGCCAGGTGATCCTGCGCCAGGCGCTGGAGGGCCAGGCGGCCCGGCTCTATTGCGGCGAGCCGATCATCCAAAACGAAGCCCGCCTGCTGGAATTGGCGGCGGCGGTCGACAGTTCCGCCGTCAACTCCTGGGACAACTGGGAGAAAGAGATTCTGTTCCACCGTTCCCTGGTCGAGCTGGCCGACTGCAAGGTCCTGGTGCGGGAGTTCAACAAGGTCATGCGGCTGAGCCTCTTTTTCGCCGCCAACAAGCTCTCCTCGCTCAGTTTCAACAACCAGTACGACCATATCATCAACCGTCACACCGAGCTGGTGAAGAAGTTGCAGGTCTCCGACGCCGACGTGGCGGAACGGGCCATGCGCGACCACCTGTACAGCGGTTTGCTCAATCTGTAAGGGCGGCTATCATCCTTCCCGGACTTGCCATTTTGACAACGTATCCGGGAATGATGAAACATCCGCTATCAGGCCGGGCGAAATAGAGACAAGTCCCGGGCTGTCCCCAATCCGGTTATTACGTCGGAAGGATCCGACGATAATAATATTTCGAAAAGGGAGGAAATTGAAGATGCGAAGAAGAATCAGTCTGTTCCTGTCATTGGTTTTAGCGGTTTGCTTGTTATGGAGCGTGACCGGTCTGGCCAAGCAATCCGGCAACCAGATCTCGGCCAACCTCAGAATCTTGTATCCCGGAACCTCCGAAGTTGAAAAAGCCTGGGCCGAAAGCCTCAAGAAGGCCGTGTCCCAAAAATACCCGAATATCAAGATCGAATACATCTTCCTCAACTGGTCGGACATCGAGAAGAAGCTGGCCGTGATGGTGGCTTCGGGCGACTACCCCGATATGATGAACGTCCAGGACGTGATCAACCCGGTGGCGATGAACGCCCTCGAACCGCTGGACGAGTACCTGAAGAAGAGCTCGATCAAGATCTCCGACTATTCTCCGGCGTATCTGGAATATTCCAAAGTCAACGGCAAGCTGTATTCCATTCCCTTGCTCGGCATCGTGTACGCCCACATTATCAACACCGATCTCTTGAAGAGCGCCGGTTACAAGATGAGCGATCTGAAGAGCTGGGACGCGGTGAAGGCCGCCGTCAAGGCGATGTCCAAAAACGGCAAATACGGTTATGCCATGGCCAATGGCGGCACCGGCCGTTTCAGCTTCCGCGATTTCATGATGCTCTGCCTGAGCAATGATGTGACCCCCGACGATATCAGCGACGCTTCCAAGGCCAAGTATATCGAGGTTTTGAAACTGGTCGGCGATCTGTCGCCCTATATGCCGAAGAGCCAGATCACCTGGCTGTATCCGGAACTCTACAAAGCCTGGGGCGCGGGCAGCGTCGGAATGATGCACACCGGCACCTATTTCACGGCCAACGCCATCTCCCACAGCACCGAGATCATCGGCAAGACCCGGGCCTTCGTCTTCCCGCACGGACCGTCGGCCAGCAAGCCCCGGGCGATGGTCGCCAACGCCGGCTTCGCGATGATCAAAGGTTCGAAACAGAAAGAAGCGGCCTGGAAGGTCATGGAGGTCCTCAACAGCAAGCAATTGGCGGCCAGACTGGGCGGCGCCATCAACCTGCCGGCCAGCACCAAGGCTGACAAGAAGGTCCTGAACGAGGTGGCCAAACAGACCTATCCCCAATCCTACCAAGGGCACCTGACGGTGTTGAAAGATTTCTCGGAGATCGCCAAGAAGTACGGCGTGCCCCAACCGCGGATTTACGGCCAGCCCCAGATGGAGCTGGTGGTGCAGGGCGCGTTGGTCCGGTTGACCAACGGCGAACTGACCCCGGCCGCGGCCTATGACGAGATTCGCAAAGGCATTCAACGCGTGAAGGACGAACTGAAATAAAGCGACGAACGATGCGAAGGGCTGAGCAATCAGCCCTTCGCAACCAAATACAGCATTTTGCGAAAGCGTTGACGGGTTTGGGTTCACCGCACTTTTCGCGAACCAAGCCGTTTCCGCTTTATCAAAATGCGATAGCAAAGTTTTTCGATTGAGGTGGCAAAACATGACTGACCTGACCCTGAGGCCCGCGGCGTCATTCTGGAAGCGCTATGGCTTCGGCTATCTGCTAATCCTGCCGACAGTGCTATATCTGGTGCTATTTCAAGTGTATCCGCTGTTTGAGTCGTTCCGGCTCAGTTTCACCGATTTGAACTTTCTCCGTCCGGGCAGCGGCGGGTATATCGGCTTGCAAAACTATCTCAAACTGATGACCCAGGATCCCAATTTTTGGCCGATCTTCGGCAACAGCCTGTTCTGGGTGTTGGGTTCGACGGTGCTCCAGTTCATCGTGGCGATGCCCGCGGCGTTGGTGCTCAATGCCAAGCTGCCGTTCCGGCCCGTCTGGCGCGGCCTGTTGATGGTGCCCTGGGTGACGCCGATGGTGGTGATGGGTCTCATCTGGAAATGGATCTATGACGGGGATTACGGCCTGCTCAACTTCTACCTGCACACCAAGGTGATCTGGCTGGGCGATCAGGGCACGGTCTGGCCGGCGTTGTTATTCGCCTCGATGTGGAAGGGCTTCCCCTATGTCACCCTGATGATGCTCGCCGGACTCCAGGGCGTGCCCGAGGAGATGTACGAGGCTTCCTATATCGACGGCTGCAACGCCTGGAAGCGGTTCTTCTACATCACCCTGCCGATGCTCGTTCCGGTGATGTTCGTGACCGGACTGGTCTGCATCATCACTTCCTGGACCAAGTTTGAGATGATCTGGGTGCTCACCGCCGGCGGGCCGGGCCATGCCACCAGCATCCTGCCGACCTATATCTATACGAATTCATTCCAGTTCTTCAATTTGGGGACCGGTTCGGCGGTGGCCGCCATCTCGACCCTGTTTGTGCTGGCCATCGTGCTGGTTTATTTGCGGCTGTTCGACGCCAAGGGAAATGAGTGAGGTAACGCGATGCAGAGCAGAAAGATATTATCCAAAACAATCATTTACGGCGGTTTGGCCGTGGTCATGGGCTTCACGCTGCTGCCCTATCTCTGGCTGTTAGTCAGCACCCTCAAAACCGACCAGGAGATCTTCCAGGTGATTCCGAGCTGGATCCCGAAACGGTTCACGCTGGTGAATTATGCCTGGGCCTTGGGGCCGAACGGCACCAATCTGCTTCCCTTGCTCTTCAACTCGATCCTGGCGTCGGGCGGGACGGCGCTGTTGACCGGATTCTTCGCCGCCACCGGCGGCTACGCGCTGGCCCGCTACAGGGCGCCGGGGTTCAAGACGGTCAGCGTGGCGATCCTGCTGTCCCAGATGTTTCAGGGGCCGCTGATCATGGTGCCCTGGTATAAAATGGCCGGGATGCTCGGCATCTTAAACACCCATCAGGTGCTGATCCTGATCTACAGCACGGCGACGATCCCGATCGGCGTCTGGCTGATGCGGGGCTTTTTCGAGACGGTCCCCAAGGAGCTGGAGGAAGCGGCCTCGGTGGACGGCTGCACCAAACTGGCGACGCTCTTCCGGATCGTGCTGCCCCTGACAGCGCCCGGGCTGGTCTCGATCATTATCTACTCGTTCATCCTATCGTGGAACGACTACCAATACGCGCTGATCCTGACCACTTCGACCCAGGCCAAGACGGTGCAGGTCGGCATCGCCGAGCTGATGGACAGCATGGGCAAGCAGAACTGGGGCGGGATCATGGCCAGCAGCGTCATTGTGACCATTCCGATCATCGGACTCTTTGGCGTGGTGCAACGTTATTTGATCGAAGGATTGACATCCGGCGCGGTGAAAGGTTGACCGCCAGCAAATACATTCATCAATAAAGCGAGGACAAAAATCATGGCAAAACTACAAGGCATCTACCCGGCTCTGATCACTCCCTTTACCAAGGAGGGCGGGATCAACCACCAGGCGCTGCGGGAGATTGTCCGCCTGAATCTGGAGAAGGGCGTCGACGGTTTTTACGTCGGCGGCAGCACGGCTGAGGCTTTCATGCTCAGCCAGGAAGAACGGAAAGCGATCTTGGAGACCGTGGCGGATGAAGCGGGGGGCAAGGCGGCCATCATCTATCACATCGGCTGCATCCACACCGAACATGCCGCCGAATTGGGGAAATTCGCCGCGAAGGTGGGCGTGGACGCGCTCTCGTCGGTGCCGCCCTTCTATTATAAATTCTCATTCCAAGAGATCAAGGACTACTACTTCGATCTGATCGAGCAGACCGGATTGCCGATGATCGTCTATAATATCCCGGCCTTCTCCGGGGTGAACTTCAGCATCGCCAATGTCAAGGAGCTGACCGCCAACCCGCGGGTCATCGGGATCAAGCATACCTCCTATGATCTGTTCCAGCTGGAACAGATGAAGACCATCGATTCCCGGTTGACCATCTTCAACGGCCACGATGAAGTCTTCCTGGCCGGCCTGGCCATGGGGGCCGACGGCGCCATCGGCAGCACCTACAACTTTATGGCCGAAAAGTTCGTCGCCATCAACCGGCTGTACGCGGCGGGCCGGATCCAAGAGGCCCAACAGCTGCAGGTGGAGGCCAATCAAGTGATCGACCTGCTGATCGAGGTCGGGGTCTTCCAGGGCATCAAATATGTCCTGAACCTCATGGGCATCGACAGCGGCGAATGCCGGAAGCCATTCCGCTCCTTGAACGATGAGCAAAAACAGCGCTTGGCGAAGCTCACCGAGGAACACCGTTATTTCCAGGCCAAACAAGCAATCCATCCCTAAGCGGGGATCCACCGTTTACAGGAACCGAACAGGGGCGGAGGGAATCCTCCGCTCCTTACGTTCCGGGGAGGAAACGATCGATTCAAAAAAGGGGCTGAGATGATGAACGCTTCGCGATTGAGCCACGCCGATCTCTTAATGTTAAAACGCTGGAATACGCCGACCGTTTATAACGGCTGGGAGCAGATCACCGGCCGGAATGCCGCGGCGGAGTGCTTCAACTCCGAGGAGACCCGGGATTTCATGCCCCAGATGGGCCCGATGGTCGGATACGCCGTCACGGTGGTGATCGAGCCCGGCAACCCCGAGCATCCGCGGCGCAATCCCAATGCCTGGAAAGAATACCGCCAGTATGTGGCCGGCGTTCCCGGCCCCAAGATCGTGGTGGTCCAGGATCTGGATCAGCCGCAAGTGGCGGGGGCTTTTTGGGGCGAGGTCAATAGCAACGTCCACCGGGCCCTCGGCTGTGTCGGTACCATCATCGACGGCGCCATCCGCGACGTCGACGAGATGACCAACGCCGGTTTCAAGGCGCTGGCCCGCAGGCTCTGCGTCGGCCACGCCTTCAGCGTTCCGGTCCGTTGGAACTGCGAGGTGGAAGTCTTCGGCTGCAAAGTCCGCCCCGGCCAGTTGATCCATGCCGACAAGCACGGCTTCCTGGCCGTGCCGGAGGAAGACGAGGCGCGCTTGCTGGAAGCGGCCCTATTCATGGACGCCAACGAATGCCAGACCATCATTCCGGCGGCCCGGAACGCCGCGGGCCAATCCCTGGAAGAGATCCTGGCCGGGATCAGCCGCGCCGAAGCGGCGTTTGGAGCGCGGGTCCGGGAGAAATTCGGCCGGAAAGGCGAGTTTTAGCGGAAGCTCCATCCGCTAGCGAGGGTGACTGCGATGAGATCCATTCTCTGTTACGGCGACTCCAACACCTGGGGCTACCGGCCCCCCGACGGCGGGCGGTACCGCCGCGAGCAGCGTTGGACCGGCGTGCTCCAGACCGAACTGGGTCCGGAGTATCTGGTGATCGAGGAAGGACTGAACGGCCGGACCACGGTCTGGGACGACCCGTTGGGGGAGTGCCGCAACGGCCGGGCGTATCTGCCGCTGTGCCTGGAGACGCACCATCCGCTGGATTTGGTGCTGTTGATGCTGGGGACCAACGATTTGAAGCTGCGCTTCCATCTGCCGGTCCGGGACATCGCCGCCGGGGCCGGGGTCCTGGTTAAGCTGGTCCAGCAGAGCAGCGCCGGGCCGGCGGGCGCGGCGCCGGCGGTGCTGCTGATCGCGCCGCCGCCGCTGGGGAAGTTGACCGCTGCGGCCGAGACCTTCCAGGGCGGTTTCGAGAAATCGCTCCGGTTGGCCGAGTGTTACCGGGAAGTGGCCGGGGAACTCGGCTGCTTTTTCCGGGACGCCGGTGCGGTGGTGACCACCAGCGATCGGGACGGCATTCATTGGGAGGCCGGGGAACATCAGCAATTCGGCCGGTGGCTGGCGCGGGAGATCGCCGCGCTGGGATGACGGCTCATCAAAAAAGCGGGTGAACGGATGCAAGCGATCACGCAACGCATGGAGACTGACGTATTGGTGGTGGGCGGCGGCGCGGCCGGCATCCGGGCGGCCATCGCCGCCCACGATGCCGGCGCGACGGTGCTTTTGGTCACGGCCGGGAGATTAGGGGGCGGAGGGTCGACTTTCTACCCGGACTCCTTGCCCTGGGGGATCCTCAGCGCGGGCGAGTCCGAGAACGGCGCCGCCGAGTTTTACGAAGAAATCCTGTCCGTGGCCGGTGGAGTGGCCGACCGGCGGCTGGTGGAGGTCCTGGCCCGGGATTCCGATGCCCGGTTGCGGGAGCTTTTCGGCTACGGCCTGGAATTCACCTCGCTGGTGCGGAATCATGAGAAGCCCTGTTTCGGGGGGCGGCCGCGCGGTTTTCAATTGAATCGGCTGAGCCAGGCCCAAGCCTGTCTGTTGCGGGAGTTGTTCAAGCGCGCCATTGCCATCCTCGAAGGGTTTAGCGGCGTCGATCTGCTGCTCCGCGACGGAGTCTGCGCGGGCATGCTGGGACTCGATGCCGCGGGCCAAGGAGTGGAGATCGCCGCCGGCGCGGTCGTGCTGGCGACCGGCGGCGCCGAATCGCTATGGCGCTACGGTTTCGGAGACCGGGAACAGTTGGGCGCGGGTTACGCCATGGCCATACGGAACGGCGCCGCCCTGGCCAACCTGGAGTTCATTCAGTTTATCCCGGGAACGCTCGCGCCGCGGCCCGGCAGCAACTTTCATCACCCGACCCTGAGCAGCCTTCCTGCCTTGCGGAATGCCGACGGGGCGGAGTTTTTGACGGATTATCTCCCGCCGGAGACCAGCGTCGCCGCTTGCTTGAATTGCCGCGCCAGCCACGGCCCGTTCAGTTACGAGGACGAATCCCGTCATTTCGACCTGGCGATCGTCCGGGAGAGCGAGCGGTTGGGGGCGCCCGGGGCGGCCGTGGTGTATGGGCCGGATTTCTTCCTGGAGCCCAAGTTCCGGTTATGGCGGGATTATCTGGCCGCCCGGGGCGTGGACTCGCGCCGGGAGCCGCTCTGGATCTACCCCCATTGCCAGGGGTTCAACGGCGGTATCCGCATCGACGAGACGGGGATGAGCGGGATTCCCAATCTGTTCGCTTGCGGGGAGACTGCCGGAGGACCCCACGGCGCCAACCGGATGGGCGGCAACGCCATTCTGGCGACCCAGGTCTTCGGCAAACTCAGCGGCGAGCATGCCGCCAAGCTGGCACGGCGGAGTTCCCGGCGCAGCGGGCCCGCCGGGGCGTCCCGGGATTGGCTCCGGGATTTCGACTCCGGCCATCCGGCGCGGCTCGCCCCGGAACAAGTATTGGACGGCATCCGGGAGACCATGCACGCGGCGGCCGGGATCATCCGCAGCGAAACGCGGTTGCGGGCGGGGCTGGACTCCCTCGCCGGGTTGGCCCGGGATTATAACCCGTTGGAATACCCGGGCCCTGCTTTACGGACGGCGTTGGCGGCAGCCAACGCGCTTTTGACCGCTACGGCGATTCTCCAAGCGATGCTGGCCCGGAAGGAGAGCCGCGGCCCTCATTTCCGGGAGGATTTTCCGGAACGGAACGATGCCGAATACGGCGGCATGAGTCTCCTGCGCTCGCGGAACGGAACGGAGCTGGAAGCCGCTATCGCGCGGAACGTTTCGTGATCGGAAGCGGAGCGAAGGTTTCACTCACGGAGTTGGCTACCACATGAAAAGCGCCCTTGATAGCGGGCGCTTTTTTGTTGCACTTGCGGGCCTAAGAGATAGGGGATGAACTGAAAAGTTCGAACGGGCTTCCCCATCCTTCAAAGTAAAACCATCATGGCAAGGATAAGGCTTATTCCAAAGTTAACGGACAATTAACCCGAGGAATCCGTTGGACCCGGCCTTGTCAATTTCCTGGCGTTACAGTAGAATGCAGAGAGAAGGATTGCCACGGCAAAATGAGGAGGGTCTATGAAACACGAGGCTTATATCAAATTAGCGCTGGAACTCGGCGCCGACCACGCGGTCCGCTTCGAGCTCGGCGATATCGTCTTTGATCCCCGGACGATTCTGAAATGCATGTTCGGCTGCGCCGACTGGGGCAAGGGCCCGACCTGCCCTTCGCGGCCCGGTTCCTACAAGCCCTGGGAATATCAGCAGATCTTCGAGAGGTATCAATGGGGCGTCATCGTGCATTCGACCGTGAAGAAGATCGCCCAAAAAGCGTCCTTCGCCATCGAAAGGGAAGCCTTTATCGACGGCTATTACTTTGCTTTTTCCCTGAGCGATTGCGCGCTCTGCGCCAACTGCGCCGGACTGGAGGGCCGGGAATGCGCCAACCCCAAACTGGCCCGCCCCGCTTTTCATAGCGTCGGGATCGATGTCTTCCGCACCGTCCGCCAGCTGGGCCTGCCCATCGAGACGCTGAAAGACCGCGATCAGCCCCAGAACTGGTATTCGGCGGTATTTATCGAATAATTCAGCAACGGATTTAGCGCTCTTCTTGGGTAGGAGTCACATGAGTCAAAGGTTGAAAGTCGAAAGTGGAAGGTTGAAGTCGAAAGTCGAAA
Organism: Hydrogenispora ethanolica; assembly: GCF_004340685.1. Taxonomy (NCBI): domain Bacteria; kingdom Bacillati; phylum Bacillota; genus Hydrogenispora; species Hydrogenispora ethanolica. The sequence goes on from NZ_SLUN01000004.1 coordinate 102,851, forward strand.
GTCGAAAGTCGAAAGTCAAAAGTCAAAGGTTCAAAAGTCGAAGATTGAAAGGCAAAGAACATTTGACTTTAGATTTTGAATCGACACCAGCGACCTTTACTCTTAGAACTTAGACCTTAGACTTTGAACTTCAGACTTTGGACCTTAGACTTTGGACCTTAGACTTTGGACCTTAGACTTTGGACTTCAGACTTTGGACCTTAGACTTTTGAACTTTTGACCTTGAGGACCTTTGACTTTGGACTTTTGACCGTATTGCTCCCTTATTGATTCTCCGGCTGCTGGTTACACTAGAGCCGGAGGTGCTTAGCATGGGTGAACAGATTACTCCCGATGCCGTCGGAAAAGAGGTCGGCGTCCGGGCCGACCTGCGGCGGGGCCATCCCAAGCCGCGCGAGATCAAGTCGCAAGAGCCGCAGCTGGAAGCCGGCGCCGATCACGGCGGGAACAAAGGGGTCAAGCTCGATATGAGCGAGAAGGTGCGGGGTCAGGATTGAAGCAATGAGGGAGCGGGAAGACCGCCGGTGAAATGCCGGCGGTCTTTGTTTGAATCCGGTGGATTTCGACTCGGATAAGCACTTTTAACTGACATGTCGATCATCGAGTCTGTCCAAGAGAGATCACTGGGCGAACCGGGATAGAGGGAATGGAACGCCATTGAGCTTGATTCGGTATCAATATTTTGATAAAATATGTATACATTCGAAACGGGAGTGATCAGGATGCCTTCCATCAGGCCGAGCTCTGATTTGCGAAATAAATACAATGAAATTTCGGAATTTTGTCACAAGTATTCCGAGCCCGTTTATATCACGAAGAACGGTCAAGGCGATTTGGCGGTGATGAGTATCGAAACCTTCGAGCGTCTCGTCGGCAAGTGTGAGCTTTACAAGCTGCTTGGCGAGGGGATGGATGCCGTGAAGAATGATAAAGTCGTACCCGCGGAAGAGGTATTCCGTCAAATCGAGAGCGAACTGGAGGTATGAAAAGCTACCGGATCTTCATGACCCAGCCGGCGGTCAATGATTTGAGAGGGATTTCCGACTATATTGCCAACGATCTTCGTGAGCCGTCCCTTGCGAAAAAACTGGTGGGAAAGATCAAAGAGGCGGTGCTGAGCCTCGGAGAGCTGCCGGCCCGTCACGCCTTGACAGCGGATGAGAATTTGGCTGCGCAAGGAATTCGTTGGCTGACGGTCGATCATTATCTTATCTTTTATGTCGTTTCCGAAAAGAAGAAAACGGTGACGGTCATCAGGATTCTTTATGCCAAACGGGACTGGATTAACTTACTTTAGTAAAAGGAAGCAATAAGAAAGCGGGAAGACCGCCGGTGAAATGCCGGCGGTCTTTGTTTTTTCAGGTACGCCAAGCAAGACCGGCCTGGCAGTCGTTGCGACCCCTGAATCGGGGAAGTTCCAGTCCGGTTTGGAACGCGGTTGCTTGTGGAAAGTCCGGAACTTTCGAACGGGCTCGCGGCTGGTTAAAGGCCGCTTTCAACCGAAAAGTCGGATGAATATTACGACTTTTCGAAGACATTAAATTATAGTAACATGCAAGTAAGCTGTGGGAAAACAAGATTCGAATCGGTTTGCCAGGCCTGATCCTGCGGCAATGAAACGCGAGTGATTCGGACCGGCCCGGGTCCAGCAATCGATGGGGCGTTTTCGACAGGATCAAGCGATTTTTGATGGGGTGGAGGGGTGTTTTCCGTAATGTCCACGAAGGGTTCAAATAAAAAAAAGCAGAGCGGTTCCGCGAAACTGAATCAGGCTTCGATGATGGTGGTCTCCCTCGGATTGGCCATTTTGGTATGGGCGCTGTTATCATCGCTACCCGGGGTCAGTTCGATCATCGTTAGCCCGCTCCGCTTCGCCAAGGCGTTCTATAAAGAATTGGTCAATGGAGACCTGGCGATCAATATCTGGGTTAGCTTGGTAAGAATTTTTCTCGGCTTTTTCCTCGGACTGATTGCCGCCATTCCGGTCGCGTTTTTGTTGGGCTGGTATAAAACGTTCCGGACCATCGTTGAGCCTTGGATTCAGTTCCTGCGGACGATTCCGCCGATTGCCCTGATACCCTTGGTGATCGTGGCGTTTGGCGTCGGTACCATGGCCAAAGTGGTCGTCATCTTCTTTGCGGTCTTCCTGGTGATGGTGATCAGCATCTATCAGGGCGTAAGAAACGTGGACCTCACCTTGATCAAAGCCGCCAAAGTGCTGGGAGCCAAGGATAAGGATGTCTTCTTCGATGTGGTGATTCCGGCCTCCTTTCCTTACATTTTAGTCGGGGTGCGCTTGGGGCTCGCCGCCGCGCTGACCACGTTGGTCGCCGCGGAATTGACCGGCGCTTCCAAGGGCCTGGGCAATATGATTCAAGAGGCCGCGCTCTACTTCAACATGGACGTCGTGATCCTGGGCATCGTGACCATCGGGGTCATCGGGTTCATCTTTGATAAGTTGGTGTTGTGGGTAGAGAAGAAGTTGACCGGGTGGCAGGAAGTGAGGAAAGTATGATGAGTGCCGGCGCCAATCAAATTGAAATTCGGAATGTCAGTAAGGAATTTGAGGGCCGCAGCGGAACGACGGTCGCGTTGCAAAACGTCAGTTTCGATGTTGCCAGCAATGAATTCGTGTGCGTGGTGGGGCCGAGCGGCTGCGGCAAGTCGACGATTCTGAATATCATTGCCGGCCTGACCGAGCCGAGCAGCGGCACGGTGAAAGTCGGCGGCAAGGAGATCTCCGGACCGGGGAAAGAGCGAGGGGTGGTTTTTCAGCAGTATGCGTTATTTCCATGGAAGACGGTCGTCGAAAACGTGGAGTTCGGTTTGAAGTTTCAAGAAATCCCTAAGGGGGAACGGCGCCAGATTGCCGAAAAATACCTCGAGCTGGTGGGGTTGAAGGATTTCCGGGACGCCTATCCCAAGGAGCTGTCGGGAGGGATGAAACAGCGGGTGGCCATCGCCCGCGCCTACGCGGTAAACCCGGAAGTGCTATTGATGGATGAACCGTTTGGAGCGCTTGACGCCCAAACCCGGGTTCAACTGCAGGAAAATTTATTGACCACCTGGGAAAATGAGCGAAAAACCTGTTTTTTCATCACCCACGATGTGGAAGAAGCGGTCTTTCTGGCGCAACGGATCGTTATCATGAGCGCGCGGCCGGGCCGGCTCAAAGAGATCATCGAAGTCAACCTGCCCTATCCCAGGGTTCAGGAGCTCAAGTTAACCAAGGAATTTACGGAGCTTAAAAATCGCCTGTGGGCGATGGTCTACAAGGAATATCTCGCCAATCCGAAATAATCGGGAAGTTTGGTCCGGGTGAATGCCGGAAACGGATTGAAATTCAACTCGATTTAAAAGCGTTCAAAGCAAGTGATAAAGTCGTTTTAAAATCCTTTTACCAGTGGAATCGATTGGAAAGACTTTATCACCTGGCTTTTCATTCAATTTTAAGGAGGAAGCGCCGTGAAAAAAGGATTTTGGGTCAGATTGAGTCTCGTGATGCTGGTGGTATTGTTAGTGGGAAGCGCTGTTTTCGCCAAACCCGCCAAGCGGATTTCGATTCGGGTGGCGTATCATCCGCATATCGTCGGGGCGGGAACGGTCCTGATCGCGCAGGAAAAAGGGTATTTTGAGGATGAAAACCTGGATGTGCAATTGGTGCAGTTTACTTCCGGTCCTCCGGAGCTGGCCGCAATGGCGTCCGGCGATATTGACATCGGGTATCTCGGGGTCGGAGCGCATGTCTTTGCCGCCAAGGGTCAATGCAAAATCCTGGTGATGGACAGCACCGACATCAGCAATCTGATTATCGCCACCAAAAAGTCCAAGATTCGGAGTTTAAAAGATCTGTACGGCAAAACGGTGGCCGTTCCCAAAGGGACTACCGCGGATATGATCTTCGGACTGGCCTGTAAGAAAGCGAATTTGGACGTATCCAAGATCAATGTGATCAATATGGACGTCGCCGGCGCGGTGGCCGCCTTTGTCGCCGACCGGATCGATGCCGCCGCCATCTGGGAACCGTTTGTATCGGAGATCAAACGGATCAAAGGCAAGAATAACGTCGTCCAATTGCTGCATTCCAAAGAATTTGTCCCCAAAGCGATCTTCCCGCAGAGCTGGGTCGCGACTCCTAAATTCCTGGAAAACAACAGGGAAGCGACGATAAGGTTTATGAAAGCGTGGATCCGCGCCAATGAATACCGCTATCGCCACATGGATGAATGCGTGAAGATTACCGCCAAATATTTGCAACAGGACGAAACCTCCACCGCGGTTCTGGTCGACGGCACCAAGTGGCTGGATACCAAGACCTTGAAAAAGATGTACAACAACGGCACGGCGCTGAAATGGTACGAGATTGAGGAACAGATCTTCGTCGACAACAAAAAGCTCGATCAATTCGTACCGGCCACCAACTTTGTCGATCCGCAATATTTCAAAGAGGCGCTGAAAGAATTGAAAATGTAACCGAGGACCGCTTCCGGGGAATGCAAACCTCGGGCATGCCGCAGACATGGTCATAGCGTAAAGGCTTTTTCGGAAGCGCTCATTACCAATTTGCATAAGGAATATAGCTAAGGCTGGTTAAAGCTGACGCTATATTCCTTGTTTTTGTTTTTATGAAAAGGAGGCTAGCGGCCGATGTTTAATATAATCGTCACCAACGGTTTGATCCGAATCGGGGGATAACATGATCATTCTATTGTGCTTATTGATCTTCGCTTCCATGGTATTGATCATCCGGGCCAGGAAGCCCATGGCGTTTTGGATGGCCTGTGTCTTCCTGGGCTGGTTCCTGAGCATGCTGGGGTATATTATTTTTCTATCCAAATACGGGGGTTACGACTACCGGGTCAACCGGATCTTATACCTTTTCGACGACATCCGGGTCTTCTTCCTGTACTTTTCGATCTCGCTCAACTGGATCAGCCGCCTGCTGTCGGTCGGCAGAAGCATCTTTGCAATGAGTTTGGTGGGCTTGAGTTTGTCCATCGCCACCTTCTTTTCTAAAAAGACCTGCTGGTATCTGTTTGCGGCCAGCGCCCTGATTTGCCTGGTCAATATCTTAATTTACGAGCCGGCGCTTTACCGGCAGCTCTTGTACCTGCTACGATCCAATGCCATCTACCTCATCAGCGTTTTTATCCGGCTTTGGATATTGCTGACGATTTTCTTTACCTTTTACTGTTTATTGAATAAGTATTACACCGCGCGCTTGCAGTTTTTGCGCCAACAGTTGAAGTATATCATGCTGTGCGTCCTGGCTTTGACGCTATTCTACTTTTACCTGGTGTTTATGGGACCCATCCAATTGACCGATTTGCGGACCTATTATTTTTTATATACCAATTTTGGCAATTTCAATCCGCCGCTGACCATCTGGCAATGGGCGGTATTTATCGGTTTCACCGGCGTCACCTCGGTCGCCGGAATCTTCGCGATCTGGAAGTATTCCGATGTCGGCAAGCGGCTTGACACATCGGATTTATCGTACGAGCAGAAATTTTTATCGGTCAATCACGGCGTTTCCGTGATTACGCATTCATTAAAGAATCAGCTGCTGATGATCGACGTGTTGTCCAAAAAGACCGGCAAAGCGGTGAATCATCCGGGCGAAAGCATCAATGTCGCCGAGGTTACCCGAAATTTGCATGAGATTTCGGCCATCGCCAACCAAACGTTGCAACGGATAACCCAGCTTTATAAGGCGTTTAAAGACATATCGCTGAATCTCAAACCCTACCGTCTGAACCAAATTATCGAAAAAGCGCTGGAGAATGTGAAGTTTTTCCCCGAAAACGTAACCGTCCAGAAAAACATCACCGACCTGACGGTGGTCGCGGATCGCTTTTATCTGTCCGAAGCCATCGCCAATCTGATCATCAATGCCGTGGAGGCCATCGGCGACCGGCCCGGTGGCCGGGTGGTGATAGCTTCCCACTCCGAAGGAAGCTGGTGCGTCCTGGAGATCGAGGACAATGGCGGCGGCATCTCCCCCAATGAGATCGACCGGATCTTCGATCCTTTTTATACCCACAAGATCACCACCAAAAACTGGGGCATCGGCTTATCCTACGCCAAGCAGATTATCAAGGCGCATTGCGGGTATATTCAGGTCAAAAGCCGGCTCCACGAGGGAAGCACTTTCAGTATTGTTCTTCCGGTCATGGACGCCGATCTCGATAAAACGCAACAAAGGGACTGATGGACGATGAGTGTCATACGGGTCGTGGTAGCGGAAGATATGGCGGTTTTGCGGGAGTATTTCACCGGTATCATTAATGAAAACGAGGATATGAAGGTCGTGGGCGAAGCCGGCCGGGGCGAAGAAGTCTTTGCCATCCTGGAGACGGTCGAGGCGGATGTCTTGCTGACCGACATCGAAATGGCGGAACGCTTCGACGGGATTCGCACGGCGGAGATCCTCCGCCGGATATACCCCCAGCTCCGGGTGGTCTTTTTGACCGTGCATGAAGACAACGAAACGATTTTTGGCGCTTATGAAGCCGGAGCCATCGATTACGTCTTCAAAACGGCCCCGGCGGAGGAGATCGTTGAAAGCATTCGCTTAGCGCATCAAAATCGCTCGCCGATCCGGCCGGAGGTGGCCGACAAAATCCGGTCGGAATTTTCGCGGATTCGCAAAAATGAATCGGACATTATCAACGCGGTGAATATCATGTCGTTGTTTTCCCAATCGGAGCGGGAAATCATCAAGCTTTTGATCGAGCAGCGCAAGATCCGGGAGATTGCGCGAATCCGGTGCGTCGAAGTATCCACCATCAAGTCGCAGATCGGCATCATCCTGAGGAAATGCAATATGAAGCGGACCAAAAACCTGGTGCAACTGATCGAAAGTTTGAATCTGCAGAATTATTTCAAGCTACGCTGAACGGAGCCGCAACCTTTCGGCTCGCCCGCCCCCGGGCCCGGCCAATCCGCCCCCGGCCTGGATCAGTTTTCCTCGCTGGCGGACGAATCTTCCCGCGCCGGGGATCAGTTCGGCCGCGCTCGGGATCATCTCTCCCGCGGCCCGGGCGGAGTGATCCCCCATCCCGGAGAGTCCGCCCGGCCGGCGGCCGGGTCTTCCCGAGTGAAGGATCAACTCTCCCGTGTTAAGAATCAATTCTCCCGAGTCAAGGATCAACTCTCCCGTGTTAAGGATCGACTTTCCCGGGTCCGGGATCACTTATCCCACGAGGCGGGCGGGCTGTCCCTGGCAGCGGAGTGTCAGGTCCGGACCCCGGGCCAAAAGGGTCGCGCCGTGGAACACCCCGGCCGGCGGGGGGAAACGCCCGGCGTGGCAGGGGAGTGGCAGGTCGCGCCAGTTCCCCGGCTATTTCAGGAACGAATCCTGCTGCTTCCGGGGCGGTCCGTCATTCATGAATTAGAGAATTTCAAATTACCATAATATTCCCTTCGCAATACAATATATAGTGAGCAGCCCGGATATATCAATCAATATATTGTGTTGCGAAGCTTTTTCCGAAGAAATTTGAAATTCTCTCGAAGAATGATCGGGCGGCCTCACCCATCCTTTCCTGAGCGAGAGCGGCAGGTTTAGCCGCGCCGCAAACCGACCATTTCAAACCCGGGCCAAGTATGCTACAATATTCGAAGATTGATTGAGCTTTGTAATCCAAAAGCGGCGGGCCCGGGAGGAAAATCCGGGCGGGGAGTTTCACATGGGCAAAGGATGGTCCGGCTACGGCCGGGAGTTTAAACTGCTCTTCCTCACCTGGCTGCTGGTGGGGATCACCAGCGGTATCAATGATACGATCTTCAGCAACTTCATGAACGAGGTCTTTCACATCTCGGCCCAGGTCCGCGGCTATCTGGAGTTGCCCCGGGAGTTTCCCGGCTTCATCATCGCCATATAGGATGAAATAAATTTCATTTTAAGATTTGCATTCCTAAAGCCGAATGCAAATGAAGTCAAAACGGTATTTATTTCATCCTATTACTGCGGTAATAAGTTGAATTAAATTCCTTAATTTATCCATCATGGCCGGCTTTAGGGACATGATGCTTATTTGAAATTTAATTCAACTTATATCTCCGGGCTGTTGATGTTCATGGCCGACGTGCGGCTGCTGGGCGTCTCGGTCATCCTGACCACCCTGGGCATGCTCGGGCAGTCCTTTTACTTATGGGGCGGAGCGCCCCAGTTCTCCTGGGCGGTCGTCAATATGGTCATCCTCAGCACCGGCGTGCACCTGTTCATGCCGCTCTCCTCCAGCGTGACCCTGCGGCTCTCGGAGAACGGCCAGATCGGCAGGAACCTGGGGCTGCTCAATGGCGCCCAGACCGCCGCCTCGATCATCGGCTGCGTGATTATCTGGGTCGGCATGGGCTGGCTGAAGCTGAATTACGGCTGGGTCCTGCGTTGCGCCGCCTTTTTCGGCCTACTGGCCATCGGGTGCGCCTTCATGATGAAGGTCCAGCACCGCTCGGCCCATTCCGGCGTGAAGATCCGGCTGCTCTTCCGGAAGGAATATGCCCTCTTTTACTGGCTGTCGATCCTTTACGGCGCGCGCAAGCAGGTCTTTTTGACCTTTGCGCCCTGGGTCATCGTCAAGGTCTACGGCCAAAAGCCGCTGATGATGGCCACCTTGACCTTTATCGCGGCGGTGATCGGGATCGTTTTCAAGCCGTGGCTGGGCTGGCTCATCGACCGCCTGGGCGAGCGGAAGATCATCAGCGCCGAGGCAGTGCTGTTCCTCGGAGTCTGCCTGGGCTACGCTTTCGCGGGCCGGCTGGGGCTGGGAGAGTCCGCCGTCTATCTGGTCTTCGCCTGCTTCATCATTGACCTCTTGCTCAGTTCGGTGGCCATGGCCCGCACCACCTACCTCCACAAGCACCTGGTGGCGGAGGAGGATCTGACGCCCACCCTGTCGATGGGCATCTCGATGGATCACATGATCGCCATGTCCGTGCCGATGCTCGGCGGTTTGCTGTGGGAGCGCCTCGGCTTTGAAAGCATCTTCCTCGCCGCCGGCGTCCTGGCCATTGCCAATTTCTTCATCGCCCACCGCATGCCGGGGCAGCCGGCCGGCGCCGCCGCGGCGGTTTAATTTTTCATGGCCGGTCCGGCAGGAAAACCCGGCCGCCGAATGGAAGTATATACGCTGCGATCCGCCGGCCCGTTTCAACGCCGCCGGCTTGGAACGCGATTTCGCGATAGCGATGGTCTGGAGTGACATTTCATGGATATTTTGAACGGTTTGAATGAACCACAGCGCGAAGCGGTCTGCCATACCGAGGGGCCGCTTCTCATTTTGGCGGGGGCCGGTTCCGGCAAGACGCGGGTGCTGACCCACCGCATTGCCCGGCTGCTCTCGGAAGGAGTCGCGCCCTGGCAGGTGCTGGCGGTGACCTTTACCAACAAGGCCGCGGCCGAGATGCGGGAGCGGGTCGCCAACCTGGTGGGTCCGGCCGCCGAAGCGATCTGGGTCTCGACTTTCCACACCGCCTGCGTCCGGATCCTGCGCCAGGAGATCGAACGCCTCGGTTACGAGCGGAGCTTCGTCATCTTCGACGCCCAGGATCAGGCCACGGTCGTTAAGAACGTGCTGAAGGATCTGAATCTGAGCGAGAAGAGCTACCACCCCAAGGCGCTCCTGGCGTCGATCTCCGCCGCCAAGAACGAGCTCGTCGGGGTGGAGGAGTACGCCCGCAAAGCCGCCGACTACTGGTCCAACACCGTGGCCGAGGTCTACAAGCACTACCAGCGGAAACTCCATCAGAACAACGGGCTCGACTTTGACGACCTGATCATGCTGACGGTCCGGCTCTTCCGAGAGTTCCCGGAGGTGCTCGAGAAGTACCAGGAGCGGTTCCGCTATATCCTGGTGGACGAGTACCAGGATACTAACCACGCCCAGTACGTGCTGGTGACCTTGCTGGCCGCCAAGTACCAGAATCTCTGCGTGGTCGGGGACGACGACCAGTCGATCTACAGCTTCCGGAGCGCCGACATCCGAAACATCCTCGAGTTCGAGCGGGACTTTCCCCAGACCCACATCATCAAGCTGGAGCAGAATTACCGCTCCACCCAGAATATCTTGAACGCCGCCAACGAGGTGATCAAGAACAACCGGGGCCGCCGGCCCAAGCGGCTCTGGACCGAGAACCGGGAGGGCGACAAGCTCCTTTTGTACCGGGCCGACGATGAACGGGAAGAGGCCTGGTTCGTGGCGGAAGAGATCAACCGGCTGGTCAAGGAGGAAGGCTACCACTACAGCGACTTCGCCCTCTTGTACCGGACCAACGCCCAGTCGCGCAGCTTTGAAGAAGCGCTGATCCAGCGCGGTCTGCCCTACCGGGTGCTCGGCGGCTTGCGCTTCTATGAGCGGAAAGAGATCAAGGACATCCTCGCCTATTTGCGGCTGGTCTACAATCCGGCCGACCGGCTGAGCCTGGGCCGGGTGATCAATGTCCCGAAACGGGGCATCGGCGACGCCAGTTACGAACGGTTCCTGTTCTTCCTGGACGATAACAACTACGCGGTCCTCGAAGGCGCCGATCATCTCGAGGAGATTCCCAGCCTCACCTCGCGGGCCTTGAAACCGCTGGCGGCTTTCTTCAAGCTGCTGGCCGGATGGGTGGCCCAGCGGGAGGCCCTCGGCGTGAAAGAGCTGGCCGAGCTGATCCTGGAGGAGAGCGGCTACCTGCAGGAGTTGCGGAACGAGGGGAGCATCGAGTCCCAGAGCCGCCTGGAGAACCTCGACCAATTCATCTCCCTGACGGTGGAGTTCGAACAGAACAGCGACGATAAGAGTCTGGCCGCCTTCCTGGAGACCGTCGCCCTGGTGGCCGACGTCGATAATTACGAGGCCGACGCCGACGCGCTGGTCCTGATGACGCTGCACTCCGCCAAGGGCCTGGAGTTCCCGGTGGTCTTCCTGGTCGGCCTGGAGGAAGGGCTCTTCCCGCACAGCCGCTCGCTGATGGAAACCAACGAGCTGGAGGAGGAGCGCCGCCTCTGTTACGTGGGGATCACTCGCGCCCGGCGCCGCCTCTACCTCAGCCATGCCAATATGCGGACCGTCTACGGCAGCACCAGCGTCTCGGTGCCGTCGCGCTTCCTGCTGGAGTTGCCCAAAGCGAGCGTGGTCAATCTGAAAGGCGCCAACCGCCCCGGCCATTCGGGCGCGGCCCAGCCGGCGCCGCAACCGGCCGGCCTCGCGAACCGCACCGGCCGGGCCCAAGCCGGCGGGCAGCCGGCCGGCCGCGCCGCCAGCGATCCGGCGGCGATCCGGGTGGGGGTCAAAGTGCGCCATGCCAAATGGGGCATCGGCACGGTGGTCACCAAAGAGGGCAACGGGGGGGACGCCCAGGTCAAAGTGGCCTTCCCCGGCCTCGGCATCAAGTCGTTGATCCTGGCTTACGCCAACCTGGAATTGGTGGAGTGAGGCCCGGCAAAAGATTCTACATCTTTTTAAGCAGCATTTGGCAGGAAACGCCGCCCGAGGGTAGAATGATCAACCCGAAAGGCGGCGAATTTTTTGGCCAAGAGACCATCGTGGCTGATTTTGATGACCGGCCTGATCGCCATCTGCCTGGTGCTGTTGGCGGGAGGGGGCGCGCGGGCCGAGGACGGCGGCTTGCTGCGGGTGACCCTGGACGGCAAGGCTTTGGACCCGGAGATCGGCGTCCGGATCGGCGAGAACGGCGTTCGTTTTATCAATCTGCCCTTTCTGAATCAATATTTACATATCAATAGCGACTGGGATCCCGACAAAGGCGAGATTTACCTCCGTTTCGGCAAACTGACGCTGCTGTTGTTCGAGGACGATCCGCAGTACTCCGTGAACGGCGAGACCCGCCGCCTGGCGGCGGCCCCTTTTGAAGCGGAGAACCAGCTGTGGGTGCCGCTGGAATTCATCGAGCATCTGGGCCTGGCCGTCAAGAGCCAGGACGAGCGGAGTGTCGCCCTGGCCTGGTCCGCCAGTTTCCTGCTGGGCCTGGAGCGCGTTCAATATCAGGACCGGCCGGCTTTTATGCTGCTCGGCGCCAAGCCGCTGACCATCAAGAGTTTCCTGTTAACCGGCCCGGACCGGCTGGTCGTCGACCTGCCGGGCGTCCAGGCCCATCCGGCCTTTGACAGCGCGGTGGCGGAGAATCCCATGGTCAAAAGGGTCCGTTTCAGCCCCAACGGCGACGGCTTGCGGGTGGTCTTCGATCTGAACCGGCTCAGCGGCTACCAGATCATTCAGGAGCCCGGCTCCAACCAGGCGACGATCGTCCTGAATTATCTGGTGGAGGCGATCGATTTCTTCCAAAATGGCCCGGAACGGAAGGTCTATATCAAGTCAAACTATCCCGCCCGCTATCAGGTCTCCACTTTCGACCATCCCAGCCGGCTGGTGGTGGACCTGGCCGGCGCGACGCTGGTGGGAAACAACCGGCCCATCCCGGGCGACGGCCGGTGGATCAAAGCCGTGCGGATGAGCCAGTTCAATCCGGATACGGTCCGGGTGGTGCTGGACCTGGTGACGCCGACTCATTGTTTCGTGATCCGTTCCCGGACCCACCCCAATTGGCTGGAGATCCGGACGGTGCAGAATATTACCGCCGTCTCCTGGTCGGAGGAGAAGGACGGCGGCCGCCTGACGATCACCGGCGACGGGGAATTGGTCGAAGCCATCCGCAAGTTGAAAGATCCCCAACGGCTCCAGGTCGACCTGAATTTTAGCCGCCCCGCCGCCGCTCTCAAACTGCCCGCCATCCAGAACGAGCAGGTGAAAGGGGTCAAGCTTATCCCGCTCAATGCCACTGCGCTCCGGCTGGAGATCAGCTTGAACTATTTCGTGGGCTATCAGCCCCAGTTTTCGGCCGACCGCCGCCAGCTCGCCATCAGTTTCCGGCGTTCGCCGGTGATCGGCAAAACGGTGGTGCTGGATCCCGGCCACGGCGGCGTGGATTCCGGCGCCTCCGGCCGCCAGGGGACGCGCGAGAAAGACGTGGTGCTGGAGGTCGGGCTGCGGCTGCGGGAACTCTTGGAGGACGCCGGGGCGCACGTGGTGATGACCCGGAGCGACGACACCTTTATCAGCCTGTATGAGCGCCCCTTTTTGGCCAATTATCTCTTCAGCGATCTCTTCATCAGCATTCACGCCAACAGCAGCCCCAATTTCCAGACGCAAGGGGTCGAGGTCTATCATTATGCGGGCCGTTCCGACTCACAACATTTGGCCAAGTCGGTCCTGGACAACCTGGTGCGCGGCACGCAGCTAAACAATTTGGGCGTGAAATATAATGATTTCATCGTGATCCGGGAGGCCCAGATGCCGGGAATCCTGATCGAACTGGGCTTTTTATCGAACTTTCAGGAAGAGACGACCTTGCGCAGCAGTGAGTATAAGGAAAAAGCGGCCGCGGCGATCCTGGCCGGGATCGTCGATTATTACCAGAAGGGCTAAAGCGGATCGGAAACGTAATGATTCGCGGCCGCGAATATCATACTATAATATGGCGCTGATTCCGGTTCGCAAGACTTTATCCCATGGCTTTTGAGAGAGGATGATTTTCCAGTGGTGGATCTATCGCGATTGGCGGCGGAGTTGTCGAACGCTTTTGGACCGTCGGGGTTTGAGGGGGAGGTCCGGGACGTCTTCCGGAACTGGCTGACCGGCCGGGCCGAAATCACCTATGACAATCTGGGGGGAATCATGGCCTGGCGGCGCGGCGCTTCCGAGACTCCCAAGATATTGCTGGCCGCGCATCTGGATGAGGTGGGGCTCCTGGTCCGGGGCATTTTGCCCGGCGGCTGTCTCAGGGCGGTTCCATTGGGCGGCTGGTGGCCGCCGACCCTGCTCGCGCAGCGGGTGGTGGTCCGTTCGGCGGGCGGCGATCATTTCGGAATCATCGGCGCCAAACCCCCGCATTTTCTGGGCGAGGATGAAAAGAACCGTCCCTTGCGGTGGGGCGATCTCTATATCGATGTCGGCGCCACCAGCGCCGCCGAAGTGGCGGACCTGGGCATCGCGGTGGGCGATCCGGTCGTGCCGGCGGTGGCAGCGAGCCCGCTGGGGCTGGCCGGGACCATCGTCGGCAAGGCCTTTGACAACCGGATCGGCTGCGCCGCGGTGATCGCCACGTTATTGGAGTTGCGCGGGGATCACCCGAATCTGGTGATCGGCTCCGGCACGGTCCAGGAAGAAAACGGCGCCCGCGGCGCCCGCACCTTGGCCTCTTTGGTCCAACCCGATCTCTGCCTGGTGCTTGAGGGCCCTCCGGCCGATGATTTTCCGGACGCGGGCGCGATCGTCCAGGGGAAAATGGGTGGCGGACCGCAGATCCGCTTCTATGATCCGTCGATGATCGCCAACCAGGCATTGGCGAAACTGGCGGTGGCGCAAGCTCAGAGACTCGGGCTTCCCTACCAGGTGACGGTGCGGGAGAGCGGCGGCACCGACGGCAGCGCGATCCAAGTACAGACCGTCGGCGGCGTGCCCACCCTGGTGATCGGGATACCGGTCCGGTACGCGCACAGTCCCCAGAGCATAGTGCGGCTCAGCGACTTGGAAGCCACGATTCAACTCGTCGGAGCGTTGTTGGGAGTCCTGGACGAAGCGACCGTGGATCGTTTGAAGCAGCAGCCCTGGTAAGGAAAGTCCGCTGCGCCCGAATGCCAAACCTTCGTCACGCCCAAGCAACCGGCCGCTAAAATGAACCTCACCCGGGAATCCGGGTGAGGTTTGATCCGCCCGCCCGCGCTCGACGCGGGAGCCGAGAAAGTTGTCGCAACCGGTCAACAAAGCTGGACGAAGCCGATCGAATGGTTTATAATGAAGTGATTAAGGCTATATAGGATGAAATAAATTTCTTAAATAAGATTTGCATTCCTAAGGCCGAATGCAAATGGAATCAAAACGGAATTTATTTCATCCTATTACAGCGGTAATAAGTTGAATTAAATTCCTTAATTTATCCTTCATGGCCGGCTTTAGGGACATGATGCATAATAGAAATTTAATTCAACTTATATAGTAATTTAAGGAAAAAACTTACCCCGAGGGTTATTCCGATATGCTTACCGCTGGACTGGAAGGGAGCGGCCGCTTCCGCCGGGCTGCAGGAGGGCCGGTAGTAGCCGGGGCTTCAATTAAAGGAGCGATGCAAGTGACCGTCAAACACATGTCGAACTTCAAAAACTGGACCGGGCCGGAACTGAAGGAACTGCTCGATCTGGCGCTGCGGGTGAAGCGGAATCAACCGCAATATTGGAAAGCCCTCGACCATCTGACCCTGGGGATGATCTTTCAAAAAACCTCCACCCGGACCCGGGTCTCTTTCGAAGTCGCCATGACCCAATTGGGCGGGCACGCCATCTACATGGACTGGCGCAGCACCAATCTGGTCCTGGCCGAGATGAAAGACGAGATTCGTTATCTCTCCCGCAATGTCGACGCGATCATGGCCCGGGTGCTCACCTTCGAACAGGTTCAAGAGATGGCCAATTATTCGCGGGTACCGGTGATCAACGGTTGCGACAATAAATTCCACCCCACCCAGGCGCTGGCCGATTTTCTGACCGTACTGGAGCACCGGGGCACGCTGGAAGGGATCAACCTCGTTTATGTCGGCATTCATAACAATGTCGCCAACTCGCTGATCGAAGGCGGTACCAAGCTGGGGATGAAGATTACCATGGTCACCCCGGAGATCAATGAAGCCAGTCTGGACCAGGAGATTCTGGACGAAGCCGCCGCCACCGGGTTGTATGAGCGGACCCTCGACCTGCCAGCGGCCGTGGCCAAGGCCGATGTGGTCTATACGGATACCTGGGTGGATATGGAGTTTTTCATGGATCCGAAGTTCGAGGCGGAGAAGCAGCGCCGGATCGAGAAGATGCTGCCGTATCAGCTCAATGAGGAGCTGCTGAAGGAGAGCAAGGCGCTGATCATGCATGATATGCCGATTCATCCGGACTACGAGATCACCCGCGGCGTGATTGAGCATCCCAACGCGGTCATCTTTGACCAGGCTGAAAACCGCTTGCACGCCGAGAAAGCGGTGTTGCTGAAAGTATTGGGAAAAGCGTAAGCCGGTTCTGAGCGCCGGGATGGCCTTGGCCGCCGGACTCAACCCGGACTGGAATGAGGATGGGTCACGGCCGGTCCGCAGCGGGAAAAGAATCAGCTCAGCCGCGCGCGGGTCCCTCGCTGGCATCCGGTACGGGACCTGCTGCGAGCGCATTCAGCACCATGGCGCCAAAGGCGATGAACCCGCCGTTCTTCGTTAACCGAAAGGAAGATGCATTCAAGATGATACGCGAAGTGACCACGGAGCAGATTATCCGGCTGGTGGCGGAGCTTTGCCAGGAATCCAACCGGATCTTGGGCCCGGACATCCAGCGCGCTTTGGAAAAAGCGTTGGAGCGTGAAGAATCGCCAACCGGCCGCGCCTGCCTGGCGGGGCTGATCGAGAATGCGGCGATCGCCCGGACCGAGCAGTTGCCGATCTGTCAGGATACCGGCATGGCGGTAATCTTTGTCGATTACGGCCAGGAGGTTCACGTCAGCGGCGGCGATTTTACCGAAGCCATTCACGAGGGAGTCCGCCGCGGCTATCGAGAGGGTTTCCTGCGCAAATCGGTGGTGGGCGATCCATTTCAACGCGTCAATACCGGGGATAATACTCCGGCGATCCTGCATACCCGGATCGTCCCGGGAGACCGGCTGACGATCACCGTGGCGCCGAAAGGTTTCGGCAGCGAGAACATGAGCCGTCTGGTCATGCTCACGCCGGCTCAGGGATTGGCGGCGGCGAAAGAGTTTATCGTCGAGGCCGTCAGCCAGGCCGGGGCGAATCCGTGTCCGCCGCTGGTGATCGGAGTCGGGATCGGCGGCACCATGGAATATGCCGCGCTGCTTGCCAAACGGGCGTTGTTGCGGGAAGTGGGTTCGGTCAACCCCCGTTCCGATCTGGCGCTGCTGGAGGAGGAGTTGCTGGAGCGCATCAACCAACTGGGGATCGGGCCGCAGGGATTGGGCGGACGCTGTACCGCGCTGGCGGTCCATCTGGAGACCTATCCGACGCATATCGCCGGGCTGCCGGTGGCTGTCAATATCTCATGCCATGTTACCCGCCATCGGAGCGGGATTCTATAATCGACAAATTTATGAGGGAATATTTCCGGGAGGCCTCATGGAAGCCAAACGTATCAAACTGCCGCTTTCCGAAGAAGCTATTTCACAGTTGCGGGCCGGTGAGGCGGTCCTGCTGACTGGGACGCTGCTCTCCGGGCGGGACGCGGCGCATCAGCGCCTCTGCCAACTGCTGCGGGAAGGGAAGCCGCTCCCGGTGGAGTTGGCGGGAGAGACCATTTTTTATGTCGGACCTTCGCCCACGCCGCCGGGCCGGGTGATCGGATCGGCCGGACCGACGACCAGCGGCCGGATGGATTCGTATACTCCGGCGTTACTGGAGGTCGGATTGAAAGGAATGATCGGCAAAGGCCAACGTTCGCCGGAAGTGATCGCGGCGATCCGGCGCCACCGGGCCGTTTATTTTGCGGCCATGGGCGGGGCCGGCGCGTTGATGTCCCGGGCGATCCGCCGCGCCGAGGTCATTTGTTACCCGGAGTTGGGAACGGAGGCCATCCACCGCTTGGAAGTGGTGGACTTTCCGGCCATCGTGGCCATTGACGCGTCCGGCGCCGATCTCTACCAGAGCGGCCGCGCCGCCTATTGCCGGACCGGCGTAAATCATTGAGACAATGCAAGCCAAGAATTGATTCGAATGTTGGAGGAGTAAAATGGAACGGATAGATGGCCGACGCCATGACGAACTGCGCAAGGTAAAGATACACCGGAATTATATCATGCACGCCGAAGGGTCGGTTCTGATCGAAGTCGGCAACACCAAAGTGATTTGCACCGCCACCATTGAAGATAAAGTGCCCATCTGGCTGAAAGGCCAGGGGGTCGGCTGGATCAGCGCCGAATACGCCATGTTGCCCCGGGCCACCCCGCAGCGGAATATCCGGGAATCTTCCAAGGGAAAGGTCAGTGGCCGGACCCAGGAGATCCAGCGGCTGGTCGGGCGCTCGCTCCGGGCAGTGGTCGACCTCGGTTCGCTGGGGGAAAAAACGATTTGGCTCGATTGCGACGTGATCCAGGCCGACGGCGGCACCCGTACCGCCTCGATCACCGGCAGCTTTGTGGCCCTGGCGGACGCCATGAATAAAGTGCTGCCCGGCGAGAAACCGCTGCCCTTGTATGATTTTCTCGCCGCGACCAGCGTCGGCATTTACGACGGCACCAAGTTATTGGATCTCTGTTACGCCGAGGATTCCCGGGTGTCGGTGGATATGAATCTGGTGACGACCGGAGCGGGCAAGATCGTCGAGGTTCAGGGCACAGCGGAAGGGAATCCGTTCTCTTGGGACGAATGTCTCGATCTGATGGAGCTGGCTCAAAAAGGAATCGGTGAATTGGTGGCGATCCAGCGGGAAGCGCTGGGGCCGATCGCCGGCCGGATCGGAGGGCTTACCCGTGCGAAAACTCGTCCTGGCCACGACGAATAAGGGAAAGGTCGCTGAATTGCGGGAGCTGCTCGCCGGGCTTCCGGTTTGCGTTTGCGGGCTGGACGATTATCCGCAGGCTCCGGAGGTGGAGGAGACCGGCGTCACCTTTGCCGAGAATGCGGCCTTGAAAGCCCGGACTATCGGCGAGTATACCGGCGAGCTGACGCTGGCCGATGACTCGGGCTTGGAGGTTGACGCCTTGGGGGGCGAACCCGGGGTTTACTCGGCCCGTTACGGCCAGCCGGGCTGGAACGATCGGCAACGGTATGAATACGTATTGAGCAAACTTGCCGGAGTGCCGGAGAATGAACGGGCGGCGCGGTTCCGCTGCGCGGTGGCACTGTTCGATCCGGTTGCCAACCGGATGGAGCTGGCGGACGGGGCAGTCGAAGGCCGGATCCTTGACGAACCGCGCGGTGCCAACGGTTTCGGCTATGACCCGGTCTTTTTTCTGGCGGAGTACCGCAAAACCATGGCCGAATTGGGACCGGAGCAGAAAAACCGTTTGAGTCACCGGGCTCGGGCCATCGCGGCGATCCTGCCGACGCTCCGGCAGCATCTGGGGTGAGCGGGATGCGGGTCGGTGTCGTCGGGGATATTCATGGCAGTTACCACGAATTGCGGAAAGCGGTCCGCGCCATGGGCAAGATCGATCATTTATTGTTCACGGGGGACGGCTACCGGGATATCTGCCGCTTGCGGGAAGAGACCGGTCTGTTTGTACGGGGCGTGGCCGGCAATTGCGATTTTGTGAGCGAATTTCCGTTGGAGCAGACCTTTCAGCTGGACGAATTCAAAATCTTACTGGCGCATGGCCACCAGTATGGCGCCAAAACCGGCTTGAGCCGGCTCGGCCAGGCCGGCCGGGAGCAAGGCGCCGCCCTGGTGGTCTTCGGTCATACTCATCAACCGCTGAGTACCACTTGGAACGAGATCCGGCTTTTGAATCCCGGGACGCTCTCCCGAGAGCGCTCGTATGGAGGCGTCTCCTACGGAATCATCGAAACGGGAGCGGCCGGGTTGAACATGTATCTTCAGCAATTATAGTGGAATGGTTTTCCAATAGGCCGTTCTTGACTATGGCTTCATTTTCAGGTATACTGATTATGCTTTCTAATCGGGGCGTAGCGCAGTTTGGTAGCGCACCTGCCTTGGGCGCAGGGGGTCGTAGGTTCAAATCCTGTCGCCCCGACCATTAAAAAACATTGAAATGACGGCCTTTCTGGCCGTCATTTTTCTTTTTTGACGTTCCTTTTGACGTTCTAATTTTAAAAGGCGCGTCAATACTAGGCTTGTTCCTACTGCTTATCTATTCTTCTGGAATTATTAAGCTTGATTAATCTTTAAAGGTCTAAGCGGTAAAGCTTCCCCGGTATTTTCTTTAAGATGAAGTGGATAGAATGATTGATGACGGGACACAATTATGGTATAATAAAGCCACAGAAAGGAGTTGAATGTTTATGCCTCAGATCATTCCAATCCGAGATTTGAAAAATACAAGTGAGATTTCTCAAATGTGTCATGAGTCCAATGAACCGATTTTTATAACCAAAAACGGTTATGGCGATATGGTTATCATGAGTATGAAAATGTATGAAGAAAAGATGTTCATGCTTGATGTATATAGCAAACTTAATGCAGCCGAGGAACAACTGGCGGAAGGGAAAGTGCTTGACGGGGACGCTTCTTTAAAAAGCGTAAGAGAGAAATATAATGTATGAATTGATTGTTTCGGAGCTTGCACATCAAGATTTGGACAATATCGTTTCATATATTGCCATCCAGTTGGTCAATCCAACGGCAGCGGGGGATTTCCTTGATGAAGTGGCAAAATGTTATGGCTATCTGAAGAGCAATCCGATGATGTATGCGAAGTGTCAAGATAAGCGGTTGGAGGAAAAAGGTTATCGTAAGGCATTGATTAAGAATTATGTACTTGTCTACAAAATCAATGAAACTTCCAAAACCGTCAGCATTCTACGCTTCTTCTACAGTGCACAGGACTATGTAAAGCTAATATAAGTCCCTATCAATTTTAAAGCATCGCAGCGGCGGTGTTTTTTTTATGCCCATTTTTAAGAGAGTGATGCGCCGGGAGATATATATGGGCTGCTTTATGATTGCCGTTGGCCAACCGGTTACCGGCATCCGGCCGGACGGAAGTGGAGTTGCAGCAGTAAACAAAAGGATTTATCAGGGGAAACACTACTGGAAGTAAATTATGCACCGAAGCAACTTCCGCCGCTTTACGAAGTTGCAGAGCGGTTTGGATTATCGGTATTGTATTCGCCAAAGCTGGATCCGGGCCTGGGGACATTACAGCCCTGCCAAAATAAAATTGTACTGCATACACAGCAGGAAAAGACATTCTTTCATGAGTAGGGCGATGCCGCTCATGCCAAGTTTGCAACTTTGAAAGCAGGACAAGATGCCGAACAAGAGATTATTGCCGAGTTTGTAGCTTGCGTGCTTTGCAATTTATATGGCATCGAAGGTTTTGAATCCCATACTTACCGCTATATTTCCGGCTAAGCTGAAACGGAAGACCCGCCAATGGTGGTGCAAAAGATTATGAAGGTACTGGCGGAGGTGGAGAAATGCTTAAAGCTGATTTTGGAGAATGCCAATGTGGAATCGTTGAAAAGGATTAGCGTTTAAGCGGGGGGCGAGTGCTCCTCGTTTTTGATAATATTATGCTACTCCAATAATTCGGGGTTGATCAATAGCAATTGTTACATGTGGGAATGTTACAAGTGGTATAAGAACTATAAAAAGCAAAAAAAGTAAGCGAAGCAGAATGACATTATTAAGATCGATATTGCTCAGATTTTGAATAATGATAGTTATTAATTTTCGACACAAGTTGTAACATCTTGAAATAAAAAGAGTGCTTGGCCGGAGCGGAGCAGTTCGGTAAGTATGTGGTGGATTTTGAATACTTTTTGATTGATGTTAACCGGTACTCGGCAAAGGAACTATTAGGCCTAAGGAATTTAATCGGCGGAGTATTTTTCCTGGACCAGAAGAAAGATAAAGATGAGTTATTACGACGGCTGGAAGAATTGATTGAGACTTTGGAAAAACTTGAACCGGATCTTTACAGGTTATTTGTGGTCTGGTTGAAGAATATCGCGGTATTAGGTTTTCCAGAAACATATAAAGAGGCTATCGGCAAAGTCATTGATGATTCATCCCGCACCTCTCAGAGAAGCCAATAATTAATGTACGGGATGCGTAACCCAAAGGAGGCGCGGAAAATGGTATCCAATTTATCGGAGACATTGAAAAAGGCATATGATGATGCGGTGATTGCGGGAAAGATTGAGGTAGCTCAAAATATGCTTGCGAAAGATATGGATGAAAAATTAATATCTGAAGTAAGCGGACTTCCGATGGAACAAATTAATACCTTAAAGAAAAATATTAAAGCTACATTAAGAAAGCAAAAAAACCCTAACTTTGTAATGGTTAGGGCTTTTAATTTGTTGTAAAGGGATTTTCTTTTCACGGACTTGAAAAAGTTAGGTGCGCCTCGCCTCTACCATATTAAGACGTCAGTTTTGATACAATGAAACCCTCTTGATTCCAACAGATTTGATTTACGGTCCCTCAAAATATCCGGCAGAACCGGCAAAGTGCTATCGGCGAAGAGTAAAATTTGCTATAGAGATCATAGGAAAAATACAAAGTTCCCTATAATTGAACAACCTTATTTTGACGTTCAATGCCGTTCTATATTCCCGATTTTTATCGATTTGATTCGATTAAAAAATATTAACATATCAGTTTTAGCAGGGATTTTTCGATAATTTCGACTAGAAAACATTAGAAAATATGGTACGGGGCCAGGTTCAAATCCTGTCGCCCCGACCATATGAAATATTCATTTGACGGGTTATGGACCCGTCAAATTTCTTTTTAGTTTCAGCCCCCTTTGTCTCAACTTTCAATAGGTTGTGTTTACGGGGTGCCTGTGGTATAATAATTAGGCTATATTGGGACTTATATTGGAATGCGCCCGTAGCTCAGTTGGATAGAGTGGCAGACTTCGAATCTGTAGGTCGGGGGTTCGAGCCCCTCCGGGCGCACCAACCAGGAACGACGAGGGTTTCCGCGAAAACGGACCCTCTTATTTTTTACCCAAAAATGACCCGTTTTCTAAGAATTTTTCTAAGAATTTTAAAAACCGCAGTTATATGCGGTTTTTAATTTATTATATTTTATTTTCAGTTTTCCGTTTTGAAAGTGACTTGACAGGTGAGCTATTGGCAACAAGCTCCTCAAGTTTTTCGGCCGCTCCTCGCTGAGCTTCAACATTTTTATGAATATATGTTCGCTTCATAAAGTTGATATCTGCATGTCGTGCCATGTCGCAGATGGCATTGGGATCTTCATTTGACTCAGCCAAAATTGTTAGGACAGAATGCCGCAGATTATGGAACTTCATCATAGGAAGTCCGGCTTTTTTCAATGCGGCTTTAAAGGTCCTTGTGTTGAGATTTTTTGAGTCAACAGGTCCTCCTGTTTGGTTGGTAAATATCAGACCATATTCCTTCCAAATAAGCCCTTTTTTCTCGGCCTCGACCTTTTTTTCTTCTTTGGCTTTGAGTTCAGACTTAATTGCTTCGATTATGAAGCCAGTTAGAGGAATTTTATCAGGTCTTTTGTTCCTTCGATCCTTGACTGGATCGAAAGTCGGGTTTGAACCAGCTGAGGTTATTTGCTGCCGAACATATAGAACTTTATTTTTAAAGTCAATATCTTCTTCACGAATTCCGCAGAGTTCATCGATTCGAAGGGCGGTTGTCAGTTCCATCAGAAACATGGTTAAGTACATATATCGTTGGTCCTGGGCATATTTAGTTTCAAATTTATGCGGAGTGATGACAGCTTGTAAAAATTTAGGGATGTCTTCTTTTTGAAGCAAGGTATACTCTCGTTCGGCCACAACGGGGCGATCTACATATTCCATGAGATTATCATCTTTATCGATTTTTTTCTTTGATTGCGCCCAATTAAACATTGCGCTCATTGTCGCGTAGACACCCCTAAGTGTGGTGTCTTTCGCATCTTTTTTGGCACAAGTATTTAACACCTCATCAAGGTCATCAATGGTTAATTTGCGGATTTTCTTGGCACCAATAACCGGAATGATATGGGTATCAAGCTTGTCGCGATAGAACTTTGCTGTTCCCTTCGCCAACGGATTGACGGGGGATTTAACATGCTGTTCCATCCACATTTCAGATAACTGATAGACAGTGAGATTAGGATCGATTTCAATTCCTTGTGAACGTTTCTTTTTAAAATCGCGTTCTTTATCTTCGGCTTCTCCCTTAGTTTTCGCCGAAATGGGTATCCATTTATTTTTATATTGCTTCTTGCCATCGATTATAACTGGCTGGCTTTGCACAATATACCAATTGCCGTTTTTTTCTGCGACTGCCATGATGTAGGCTCCTATGTTAAATTAACAATAAAACTATGATTTTTTCAAGGGAGAGAATTTCAAATCTCTTCGGAAAAAGCTTCGCCATACAATATATTGATTGATATATCCTGGCTACTCACTATATATATTGTATGGCGCAGGGAATGTTATGGTAATTTGAAATTCTCTGAAGGGTATAAAGCTTATTTTTTTAAAATAATTTTTTTGAATATTTCGCCGGTAGCAAAATTGTATATCCAGATTTCATGAACTTCGGCAAATATAAAGCATTGGCTGTAAGAGAACTCAGTAGGTTTATCGATAGTTGGTTTCCCATAGAAAAAACTTCGAAAAACGTAAGATGGACCTTGACCCGCTATATTCAATTTGCATAATAATAAAATACCAAGATTTGTTTTTAGTGTTCTAGCTTTTTCAGGAGCTACTTGAAAGCTTGTTCTAAAATAACTATCATATTTTTCCATTTTTAAATCATTTTTGTTTGTTAATCCTATGCCATATTCTTTCCCAGAATATTTCTTAACTTGAACAGAAGCGCCGTATGCGTTGCTTGCGGTATATGTAGTTGTTTCCCTGTGAATTGTTCTTGTTGTTATGACTGGGAATCGTTCAATGGAACTATCATCCAAATCCATGGCAGAACTAACCAAAATTTTGGTTTCAAACCGCTGTAAATCCGCATTGTATTCACTTGACTCATTTTCAATATTAAATGCGTATAAATTGTTATAATTGGCTGCCTGCAACCGCTTAATATATGCCGCACTCGTTTCAAACTCGTCTTTTTTAGGAAATTGCTTATTTAAATCGTCATAGAGTTTAATAATGTCATGCCCAAGATAATTTGGAGGAAGTTTTTCAACATGATTATTGAATGGTTGAGAATCGTAGTTTCCTTCTGCAAAGACATTGAACGAAAAACAGATTAAAATAAAAAGCCCTACAAATAATTTCTTCATGATAAAGCCTCCTTGTAATTTTTTGTTTATCAAAGGTCAATTGATAAAGGTATTTTAAAAACATTTTAGGAAAACCGATACGGTAGACATTCGTCTATTTTGACTCTAGATATTTATTCAATACATTGAGAATATCATCTCTATAATTGAAAATGTCATCCACTTGGTTGATAGACAGTTTGGTTTCCTTTTCATCTGTCGGAAGAATCATGTATTTCTTCGTTCCGTTTAAATATAAGCGACAAACCCATTTCCAAGTGTTATTATCAAAGAGAACGTTAAAGTAAGAGAGAGTATCCTTATAAGTAATTCGTTTTGTATCAACCGCATCGCGGCAAATCGACTTGATTAAAAAGAATGCCTCTAACTCAAGTGTTGTCGTCAATATTGACTTTTCTTTTTCAACTTCTGGAGTCGCTTCGATAGCCGGCGCCGCTTCCTCAGTTTGAATGGAAGTTTCAATAGCTGTCTTGATTTTTTCGCTTATAACTTCGTTAATATATTGGCCTAGAGCGCGTTTAACTATGGGCTTGAATTTTTCGATCACATTCTGCGTAACTTTCCCAGAGTATATCTCTTTGAGAAAAAAACGAATTAGTTCTTCGGAGGGTTCTTTAATTTCTTGGTCAAATAATGCCTTGATTTTGTTGGTATATTTCAATGTGATGGCTGCCGAAAAGAGTTCATCAGTATTGTAAGCTTCTTTTTTGAATTTTTTTAGTTCAGCCACTGTCGATTCTTTAACATCAAATAAATTGAATTCAAGAAAGGGGGAGTCGTCCATTTTATTGGGTTCTTGAATATCGGAATAAAACTTATAGGTGATTCCATTCGTCAGAATAGCGAATTTAGCTTCCGTTACAGAAAAGTATCTGTACAATTGAGAACTATGGTTTATTAATGGATCGTCAATTGGTTTTGCTTCGATAAGGATTGATGGCTTGCCATTAACAAATATAGCATAATCGACTCTTTCGCCCTTTTTAACACCAACATCTGCAGTGAATTCGGGGATTACTTCGCCTGGATCGAAAACATTATAGCCGAGCATTTGAATAAAAGGCAGGATAAGAGAATGTTTGGTAGCTTCTTCAGTTTGAACTTGATCTTTGATTTCTTGAATCTTGGCGGAAAATTGTCTAATTTGATCAATAAAGTCCATTTTAGTTCCCCCTCCATAAATGTTTTTAATATAAAAGCGACCCCTTCCAGAGTCGCTTGATTCATGATGTCATTCTTGTCGGCGGACAATCCAGAATTAACGGAAAACAACGAAATTTGTCGAAATATGTAAATTAATCATAAAACCTACATTTAGCAGGTTTTTGTGATTGAAACATACATTTCAAATGATTGAATTATTTGATTTTTCTTAATTCTCTTATATCATCGTCATGAACGGTTGTTTTCCTCACATAAAAAAGGATGTCGCCGGCAAATCAATTTAAAGTTTTATCAAATTCTTGGCGGCCCGCGATATGTGCTACTGTAATAAAGAGCTGATCAATCTGGGCATTTTATACCTTCGATGCTTCACAGAGTGCGAGTCAAGAATTTGGAAACGCCTCATTTTACGGATTTTAGCAAAACATCATGGGATGATACCTTTAAGGACAATCTGTCGATTTTACTTTCGATCCGCGAAAGAGACTCAATAATCCGGTCATTGACATCGAGCTGGACTTCTCTTGCATCAAAAAGAGCGCGAACTTTTTCTCCGAGATCATTTTCAATACGCACATCTGCTGTTTTAAACTGGTCGACGTCAGTTTTTAATGAGCTAATGTCGGCCTTCATTTCCGTCATGTCTTGAGTCATTTTTGCGAGAGTCTCAATAACCAGATTCTGAAATTTCTCATTTTCCATCGTTGGGTTTGTCCTTTCGATACTTACTTATAACGTATTGCTGCGGCTTTTCAAGCTTCATCAAGAGCTTCAGGGGGAGATCGCTCATTGGATCGTAGCCCATCCTGAGCTTGTCTTATTTCCGCTCATTTTCCTTATCTAAAAGCTGTTCGACCATCGCTTCGATTATTTTTTGTTGATCGGGAGTAAGCTGATTTATTTTTTGAGCCAATTCCAATGTATTAAGAGGTAATCCCCTTAAATTCCGGGCTAATTCAAGTACATCGGGAGGCAAAAATTCTCCGAGATTGAGATGCGCCAAACCGTCCTCGTCAATTTCAAAAAAACCTTTGTGAGCATAGCCAGCTTTGATCATTAATTCTTCGTATGGCACTTTATAAACCGGTGCTAACTTTCGAAGTATCTCAGGAGAAGGGATTCCGCGTTTGGCATTTTCGAGCAATGATAAATAAGAGTTAGAAACGCCAGAATATGCTTCTACTTGATGTATGGTAAGTTTTCTGTCATTACGTAAAGCCTTTATATATGATGCAAATGCCTTCAATCGCTCTTCACTAGTCAAGTTATCACCCACTTCATTTTATCAGAAAAAAATTACAAAATTAAGTTTCTTACAAAAATAGTGCTTGCAAGAGTCGGTAAACAGTGGTATGATAAACTTACAATAGTAAATTTACAATAGTAAGAGAGATGAATGGGTGATGCCGATACAGGTAAAAATCAAAGACCGAGCAAAATTGGCAGAATTGATTTATAAAAGTGGCTACACTATTCGTTCATTGGCTAGAGAGTCGAATATGGCTGATTCCACGATTCAATTTTTGATTGATGGAAGACGTACTAATTGTAGTCCGAAAACAGCAAAAGCAATTCTTGAAAAGCTTGAGTCTGCTGGAGTTAATTTTGATGATCTTTTTTTTGTTGAAAATACTTACAAAAGTCAGAATGAGCTTCCCCCAACCGGCACCGAGGGGTGAAATGATGTCGCCAGTAAATTGGTTCAGATTCACTCTGATTGCTTTAAATCTTTTTCCAGTTGTGGCAAATCAAGCATAGAGTGCATTAGCAAGGCAAAATCGGTTACTTTGTCAATATATGCAGGGGGTAAAGTTTGGACGGACACTAAGAGCTTTTGGATTTCTGGAGAATAATCGGGCTTTTCTTCGGAGAAAAAATCTGAAAGTGTCAAGCCAAGCGCTTTAATGATTCGCTCCAAATTATCAAACGTAGGATATTGTTTTCCAGATTCGATGCCGCTCAAGCTAGATTGAGCCACCCCGGAAAGACGCGCCAACGCATTCATGCTCATCCCGGATTGTTCGCGCAAGGCTTTAATTTTTGGACCTAATTCCATTTCGGCACCTCGTGGTTATCGATAAACTGATTGTAACACAAAATAATCTTAAGTATTTATCAAAAAACAGATTGACTAGTAATTGATATTTTGATAGTATTTAATCAGAAAAACGATTGCTAACAATCTAAAAATTGATAAAGGAGGTTTGTGATGAGAGAATTGTTAGCAAAGCGAGTTCAAACGCTTAGGGTTCAAAAAAGGTGGTCGCAAATGAATTTGGCCAAAGCTGCCGGAGTTCCTCAATCTACAATCAGCGATATTGAGTCTGCAAAACGCATCCCGCGCGGCGATAGTCTTTCAAAAATCGCATTATCTTTAGGGACAACCACTTCTTATCTGCTGGGGGAAATCGAAAAAGCAAGTTAGGGGTGATAAGGTGAACAAATTACAGATTTTTCAAAAAGATAACTTTAAAGTCAGGGTAGTAGAACGGAACGGGGAACCTTGGTTCGTGGCTAAGGATGTTTGCGACATATTGGAAATCGGCAATCCGACCATGGCGCTTCAACGGCTGAACAATTCCATGAAGGGGGTCAGTAGTATTGAGACCCTTGGCGGAACCCAAGTATTAAACGTAATTTCCGAAGCCGGAGTATACAAGTTGGTCTTCACCAGTCGCAAACCCGAAGCAGAACGCTTTACCGATTGGGTTGCAAGTGAAGTAATCCCATCCATTCGAAAGCACGGCGCCTATCTTACCCCAGCCAAGATTGAAGAGGTTTTACTTAATCCAGATACCATCATTCGACTGGCGACTGATTTGAAGCAGGAACGCCAAAAGCGGATCGAGCTTGAAGAAAAAATCGAAGATCAAAAATCCAAGGTTCTTTTCGCCGATGCGGTTACAACCAGTAAAAGTTCCGTCCTAGTTGGAGAGCTTGCAAAGATTCTCAAGCAAAACGGCATTGAGATTGGTCAGAACCGACTTTTCGAATGGCTTCGTGAAGAAGGATATCTTTGTAAAGCCGGAGAGAACTATAACCTTCCAACTCAATATTCAATGGAATTGGAATTAATGGAGATCAAAAAGGTTACTATCAACAATCCAGATGGAAGCTCTAGAATCACCCGAACTCCTAAAATTACCGGAAAAGGGCAGGTATATTTTGTAAACAAATTTTTGAATAAGCTTCCCTCAACCGGCACCGAGGGGTGAAATGGCTCCACAGTTAAACCGGAGGATAAAAGCATCGTCAACATCCTGGAGCCGAGAGAAGAAAAGGAAGGATTTGAGCCTATAGAGGTAATCTCTAGTTTTTCTCTTTGGGAAGTTTCCTAACCTGGTCGCCAATTTTAATCGGTTCGTCGGAAAAGGAGGCTGTTTGTATCTGAGTTGGGTCTACGCGCATTGGTCTCTCTGAAATCGAAAAAGCTGAAGAAAGAAAGGATATCATTTTTTGAGCTTCTGGCCCTATTGGAAAGCTAATGTTCGGTTTTTCAGTATTTTTACAAATTGTTATTGATGGAGAAACCTGTGTTGCCACAATAGTAGCTTTAATGGTATCCAATGTTCCAAGCTTTTTTTCGGGGTCTTCTGGATCGGTAATTGTTTCACCGGGGACAAAGATTTGAAATAAATCGCCTTGCTTAATGCCCTGGTCATATCCACCATTAAGTACAACAGTAAACTCATCCAATATACGTACTACGCGGAAATTTTCGTTATAGAACTCCATAATTAAAACTCCTTTCGGAAAGAGAGATTCTCATGAAAATTTTAAATTTAGTATTGCTTTATCTTTATGGACTTACTTGCATTAATTTTATTTTATGGCTTGAACGGAATGAAACAGGAAAAAGCTTTATTAGGAGGATGATCATTGTCGCTTGTATCCTTGTATTATTTTTGGCGTTCGCCGGTATTATCAAGGCATTTTTGAAAACTTGATAACAATTGTTGTAAGAATATGACCTGCTGCTGAGAAAGGTCGAGAGCATTTACTATTCGCTCATAGGCTTCCCGGGTTTTCCCAAGATCATTCGAAAGCTTGGTTATTTGACCGGTTAATTCACGATTGATGCGTGCAAGCTCAGATTGCTTTTTTAGATAATTAAAAAAAGAATAAATAGTCATCCCTATTATAACGACAAGAGCCGCTGTTATGGCGAGGGGTGTAGCAAAATTATTGAAATCAATGCCGAAAATAGTCATTCTCGGCCGACTCCTTTCTCATCAAGTATGGCATCTAGAAATCTTTGCAATAGTTCCCGCTGCTCCGGCGTAAGTTTTTCAGCAGCTTGCAGTAACCGTCGCAAATCAGGTTCCAGAGAAGGAGAATTGTCTTTGAAAAAGTCAGAAAGCGTCATACCCAAAGCGTTGATAATTCGCTCAAGGATGTCAAAAGTGGGTTGTTGCCCTTCGTTTTCAATTCGCCATAAATTAGGCTGGGAAATTCCTGCTAATTTAGCCAAAGCGCTAACGCTCATATTTTGTTGTTCTCTTAATTGTTTGATCCGTTGTCCAATATTCATGATTCGACCTTAATCATTAATCATAGTTTCAAGAAATATCTGCAACTGGTGTCGCTGGTTCGGCGAGAGCTTGGCGGCGATGTTAAGAAGCCGACGTAATTCAGGGTCAAATTCAGATTTTTCCGTAGAGAAAAATTCTGAAAGTGAGACATCAAGAGCATTGCAAATTTTTTCAAGAGTAACAATGCTGGGCTGATTACGACCAGAAAGTATTGATTGTAAAGTAGACTGGGTTAAATCCGATAGTACGGCAAGCTTATTTGTGCTATAACCCTTAACGTCCCGAAGTTCAATAATGCGGGCAATGACATCCATGAGGCACTCTATCCTTTTAACGAATATACGTTATGTTTCGAGTATAACAGAAAAATTTTTGTAGTGGTCTAACGCATTTACGTTGACTAATAAACGCAAATACGTTAAAATATAACTAGAGGTGAACGCAATGACGTTTGGTGCAAGATTGAAATCGCTCAGAAACGCTAAAACCTTATCCCAGATGAAAGTATCTGATGCAACCGGTATTCCTCAGACAACCCTCAGCGATTTGGAAAACGATAAATATTTGCCTGACATTGAACAGATTCTTAAAATCGCCGGCGCGTTGGGGACAACCACTTCTTACCTTTTGGGGGAATCACAAAATTCAGCAGCATGACGTGAAATAAGGTTTGCCATTCAAAGAAAGGAGGGAAGCGGCGTGAAACGTAGTGAGAAGAATCCGTTTGACGTAAGACGAGAAGGCCGCATCATCAAACTGTTTCCGAAGGTCGTCCCTATCAATGCCCCGCAGTCGGCCGCTTAAATGACCAGGGGAAGAAAGTGAGGTGTAAAAGTTGCCCAGGCCGAAGGGGTCAAAGAACAAACCGAAAGGGCTATCGCAAGAAGACGTTACGAGGATGGTTATTGCCGAGGCATCGAAGGTGGTTCCGAAATTTGAAAACCTTCCTGACTTCCTGAAACCGGCTGAAGTCGCAGTATGGCGCAGAACATCAAGAGCTCGAATCATGAAAATGATTTACGAAAAAGAGATCCCTGAAGATTGTTACGACAAGAACGGGAATCGGTATCTCTTGAAAAAACATAAGTTGGCTTTATTGTTTGGAATACATGACGGGGAAAACCCAGCCCCTGGGTATACTCCAAAAGCTGGGTAGGGGAAAGGGAAACGGGGAATGGGGTTTGATGAGAACCTTGTTTGAGTAACCGCCTGATGAGTTTATTGTAGTCCATCACCAACTGATTTACGAGGTCACAAATAGCCTGAAAGGAGGTGAATAGCGGACATGAACTGCCGGAGGAATCAAGGAGATGTCTGCAGGTCAAGCCGGGAACAAACCCCAAAGTTCACTATTGAGCGGGCTGCAGAAAAACTCGGGGTGGACTCGCGAACATTACGGCGCTATGAGGCTGGGGAAACCGAGGTCCCGGAAGACATTTTAATTGCGATGTCGAAGATATACGGGGACCCGCTCTTACCGTGGAATTACTGGACTCGTAGCAGCTTAATTGCCAAGCATTACGGTATGAAGCCCTTCGAAGAAAACAATGTATATGCCGCGGCGCTCAGCGCTGCCGACGATTTGAATCAACTTTCGCAAAGACGGGAGCGATTCATTGAAATCATGAAAGACGCTTGCGTAATTGAGAACGAACATAACGATTTCCGGGAGATTGACGCAACAGCGGCGGATTGTGCCAAGAAGATGATATATTTACGGTTTGTCGCCGCCAAAAAAGAAAAAACCGCCACTGCTATGGCGGTCTAAAAAATCCTCTTACTAGAAAACGTCCATTTTTATTGTATCACAACTCTAATAGTGAATCAATCGGAGGTACCAATGAATCGTAAGGTATTTCGAGTCATGAAAGTCAAGCATCTTAAAACTTTGCTCAAAAGTGGAACATTCATCATCATCCTTGAAATGTCAAGGATTTAGGCGAGGTATACCTATGAAAAACTTCCGACAATGCCGCTGCGGCACTTTTTGCGCGACCGGTTATTGTGAAAAATGCCGGCGCGAAGATTTGGAGAAACGCTACCAAGCCCGCGCCGAAAGGCGCAAGAAAAAGGCGGGATGAGAATGCGGAAACGAATCGGATTTATCTGCACCCAATGCGATCGCCGGTGGTCGGCCCCGGTGGATATCGAATACGGAATTATCAATATGGTCCATAACGAAGATGCTTACTGCCGGGAGTGCGGCGCCGAGGGCGAAGAAGCCGACTTCGATGAACGGGCCGCAATGGAAGAATACCGGTATGAAGTTTGGAAAGCGGGGCGGGTAGCATGACCAGTGAATCGGCATTGATGAATGGTTTGTTGCCCGTCATGAAAAGCGAAAGCGAGGAACCGACCCGGCCACATATCAGCGTATCACAGCTCAATATGTATCTACGGTGCCCGGCCCAGTACATGTTCAAATACATCTACGGTATTAAGACTCCGGCTCGGTCTTTCCTAATCAAAGGGAAGGCCATCCATAAGGGAATCGAACATAACTTCCGCCAGAAGAAAGAGACCCATCAGGACATAAAGCTGGCGGAAGTGCTGGACATCACCACGGATGAATTTGATCACCTTCGCATCGAGACGAAGTGGACCCCTGATGAAAAACCGGACCAGATCCGGGCCGAGACAATTGAGTTAGCGACCATGTATCATACCAAAATCGCGCCATTCATCCAACCGGACCTGATCGAGGAGCGGATCACCATCTCTTTTGATGAATTGGACTGGGATCTAACTGGGGTCATTGACTTAGGAGACAAGCAGGGCTTCATCCACGACACCAAGACGGCCAAGAAGTCACCGACCCCGGGGGAAGCCGACAAGAGTCTGCAATTGACCGCCTATTATCTGCTCTACCGAGCCTTTACCGGGAAGGAGCCGGCCGGCTGCAAACTGGATTACTTAGTTCAAACCAAGAATCCCAAGGTGGTCTCCCTGGAATCCAAGCGGACCGAGCGGGAGATCGCCCGCTTTCGGAACATCGCCAGGACAGTGATCACAGCCATCGATAACGGCAACTTCTATCCGAACCCGAACAACATGATGTGCTCCGAAGAGAATTGCGACTACTGGGGCATCTGCCATCGAGATTTTTGAAAGGAAGTGAGTATTTTGGATGACATCATGAAGCGCTTACAAGAACCATTTTTGCCTGAAGAAATCGAATGGCGTGTAGGTTCAACCAATAAGGAAAAAACAAAAGGGTTAGCGCTCGCCTACGTCACGAATCGAGCAATCCAAGATCGTCTTGACAATTTATTTGGTGTTAGCGGTTGGAAAAATGAATTCCGTGAGTGGAAAAACAACAGTCAGCTTTGCGGCATCTCAATTAAATTTGGTGACGAATGGATTACCAAATGGGATGGTGCGGATGATAGCAACATGGAGGCAATTAAGGGCGGATTGTCCGACGCCATGAAGCGGGCGGCATATCAGTGGGGTATTGGAAGATACCTCTACAAGCTACCGGCTATATGGTGTGAAATCGAGGCCGTGGGTAACAGTTTTAGGCTTAAATCAACCCCAAAATTACCTCCTTGGGCATTACCGACCGGACATAAAGGTACGCAGTCTTCAGAATTAAAGGAAAGTCAAACTCAACCACAAACGTCGGGAACTCAAACGGATGCACCTAAATATCATTGCAAGTCATGCAACGCTGAGATACCCGAAAAGGTATATAAATATCAAAATTTGGGATTGTGTTATAAATGCCAGAAAAATAGAAAAACAGCTTAACGGACGCCTGTAAGGTCCGGACAGAAAGCAAGCTGAAAAGGAGGTGATATCTGTGAATCAAGAGCTGATCAAACAAGCCATTGACGCCATTATGGGCGGCGCCGATCAAATTGCCGTCAGTGGTGACACCGAAAAAGTGATCGCCCATCGGAACAAGCGATCCGGCAATATCATGATTACCATTAAGCAAGCGCAGGGCCAGGGACAGTCCGCGTGAAAGCCGCGGCCGGGGGAAACCCCGCTCCGCTCATACCTGCGCAGGAAATACATAGCTGGAGGTTTCCACATGTTAAAAGCTACAGGGATTGTAAGACGGGTTGATGAGTTGGGACGCGTCGTTATACCGAAAGAGATTCGCAAGGTGAACAATTGGCGCGAGGGAGATTCCCTGGAGATATTCGTCGATGACGATGCAAAGGTGATCCTTAAGAAATATTCACCGATAGCATCCATCGTGGATATTAATTCATATGTTGAATCTCTGGCCGAAGTTACTGGTTTGAGTGTAATTGCAACGGATTCAATGGGGGTCATTTCATCGGCAAACATTGCAAATGAAGCTTCCCTGGAGCTTTCAAAAGAAGTGCTGGAGGCGATCGAGGCCGGGGAAGACGTTCAATTCCAAGCGCCCATCCGAAAAGGGGGAAAGAGTTATTCGCTTTTGGTCGCTCCGGTAATTCGTAACAACGACTCAGTCGGGGCCGTGATACTCATTTCCAATCGAGAGATCAGGGAACCGGACGCGAAAGCCGCATCTTTGATCGCCAATATTATTGGGTCCCGAATGGCGGGATAAGGCTATGAAATACTCTGCAATTTTGGTTGATCCGCCGTGGCAATATCGAGTGTTTGACGATTCCGACGCGGCCCACGGCGCCGCGAAATCGCATTATCCCACGATGACTTTGGAACAGATTAAGTCGCTGCCAGTTTCAAACCTGGCAGCCGAGAATTGTATCCTTTTCCTCTGGGTGACGCCCCCTTGTCTTGAAGAAGGATTGGAAGTTATTCGAGCCTGGGGATTCAGATACAAAACGAAAGCTTTCAACTGGGTCAAGGTTTATCCTGGCGGAAAGCTGGTGCTGGGCCTTGGACACTACACCCGGGCCAACTCGGAGGACTGCCTTCTGGCAGTGAAAGGGAGACCCAAGATTTCAAATCGGGACGTATCGCAGATTATTTGGGAAAACGTCCCGGAAACCATCGTTGCGCCGGTACGGGAACATAGCCGGAAGCCGGATGAGCAGTACAGCCGGATCGAACGACTAACTGGCGGCCCATACTTGGAACTCTTCGCCCGGCAGCGGTGGCCGGAGTGGGACGTTTGGGGAAACCAAGTTGAATCAGATATTGAGATGGAGGCGATTGCCTATGGAAGACCTCAAAAAGAAAGTGCTTAATATCCTCAAAGCAAATTGCAACGGGCGGCAAAACGCCTATACAGCGACGAGGCTTGCTGAGCATGTAGGAATTTCAGAAAGAGTGGTCCGTAAGGTCATCCATGAGCTCCGGCAAGAACGGGTCCCGGTCATCTCATCTCCCGGGTGGCCCTATTCGGGATTCTTTCTTCCCACAAGTGAGATTGAAGCCCGGCAAAGCATGACCCATTTTTACACTCGATTCCAGCAAATGCATGAAGCTATTGACGGGATCGAAGCCGGGCTGAAAGACTGGTTCAGCGATCAAGAAAAGCTCGAGCTGAAAGAGAGCGCCTAAGGAGGTTGGTTTATTGAAAAAGATTACTCGGCAATTTTACAAGAATAGTGAAGAATATGAGGTTTACGCCATCAACCCGAATGCCGGAATGGTAATCGCCGGATTGGCTGAAGACAAAGAATTGTCAAAGGCGCTAACGGAAGCCTTGGACCAAGTCGCTTCAGAGTATCTGAACGCAATATCCAAGAATCCTCCATTTCATTCAGCACACGAAGGTTACGCGGTCCTCCGCGAAGAGTTGGACGAGCTATGGGATGAGGTTAAGAAGAACGAAAGAACCCGGGACTATGACAAGATGCTTGAAGAAGCAACCCAGGTTACAGCCATGGGATTACGATTCATGATTGATGTAATTTTGAGCAAAAAGAAAGCTGGTTGATGAAGTTGCCTACTCAGTCAATCTCTCTACCGTGGGAGCCATCCTGCGAAAAATGCCAAAAGTTTGATCGGTGCAATTGGCTGTTTGAAAAAGCGCCGGAATCAACTGATTGCCAATACGATCCGAGCGCGTTTGAAGAGAAGATCGAAACAGAAAACCAGGATTATATCGTCTGCCCATGCTGCGGGGAGCTGGCATGGCCCGATCGTGCAAATGCGGACGGCCCCATTGAATGTTACGGTTGCGGCAGTATTTTTGAATGTTTTCAAGATGAGGATAAGTATACAACCCTCCTGATTGCCGACCCCAAAGACAAATGGCGCCATGAAGAATACGCCCGGATTATGGCTGAACAAAAGAAAGTAGCGTGAGGAGGAATTCCGATGAAACTGATTTGCAACCAAGGCGAGCTAAGCGAAGTCCTATCCATTGTTTCCCGGGCCGCATCGGGCCGGACCTATCCGATCTTGGAGAGCATCCTGATTGATGCTACCGGCTCCGAAGTCACTTGTTCGGCCACGAATATGGAGTTAGCGATCAAAATGTCAGTTCCCCAAATTGAAGTCCTCGATTCCGGAAGCATTCTGGTTTCCGGAAAAATCCTGACCGATATTGTCCGGAAACTTCCGGCCGGGAAAGTGGAGATCGCGACTACTGATTCCGGCGCCATGATCAAAAGCGGGAAATCCAAATTTAATCTGCCGGTTATCCCGGCCGACCAATTTATTCAACTCAAAGAACCGAGCGGGGCTCAATTCTTCGTGAACGCCGACGAATTGAAAACAGCGATCAAACAAACCATATTTGCCACCGTCGCCGACGATCCCCGCCCGTTCATCAGCTCGGCCCTGTTTGAAACCACGGCCGACAAATTGACCATCGTTGCAACCGATGTTAACCGGCTGGCCGTCCGGGAGGTTCCGATATCAGGCGGCCCGGAATTGACCTTTTTATTGTCCGCAAAGTCCCTAAAGGAACTCATGGGGATCATCCGGGGACAAATCGCGCTCTCGGTGGATTCAAACCAGTTTTTCGTCATGGCTGAAGGACTCACGGTTAGCTGCCAACTGGTGAATGCTCAGTATCCCAAATACCGCCAGGTGATTCCGAAAGAGTCCTCCGGCAAAGTGATGATGGAACGCCGGGAGTTCATTCGTTCCCTGGAGCGGACCAGCCTGATATCGGATTCGGCGAAGTTCGAAATCACCGCGGATCGGATGTTCATATCCTCCCGGGAATCCGATCGCGGAGAGTTCCGGGAAGAAGTGGAGGTCCAAAAGTCTGGACAGGATTACGTAAGCGGGTTCAATACCAAGTTTCTGCTGGAGTTTGCGAAAGCCGTCGATGCCAAGGAGATTGAGATGAGCTATAGCGATCCATTGCGTCCGGCGCTGCTGAAAGCTGGGAACGATGACTATTTCAACGTCGTGATGCCGATGAAACTTTAGCGGAGGTGACGACGATGGTCTGCCCAGCCTGTCAACACGAGATGAAACAGGTCGAAATCAGCCCAAGGGGAAAGCCGGTCTTTGCCTGTGTTAATCCGGATTGTAAGTGCTTTATCGATGTGAAAAAGTGGGGATATGAGAAATGAAAAGCTGGAAGCACAACGAACTCGCCGAAGACTTAGGAAATGTCAAGCAAACCAACTTTCTAGACATCCCACTGGGCAGCGTGACCATGGAGTTCAACACCCAACGGGCGGATGTTCTAGAGGTTAAACCCTCATATACCCGGTTTTGTGTATCCATTTATGAGGTAAAAATCTCCCGGGCCGATTTTCAGAGCGACGTTCGCAGTGGAAAATGGCGCGGCTATCTCGATCATTGCCATAGATTCTACTTTGCGGTCCCAGCCGGTATGGTTGAGAAACAAGAGGTTCCCCCAGAGGCCGGACTCATTGTTCGGGGCGAAACCGGATGGTCAACTCTAAAAGCGGCGAAACCCCGCAACATAGAAATACCCTATACAACCTTGTTAAGTCTCATCTTTGCCAGGCAACGGATAAACCATTCCGGCCTTGCCCGAGAACGGCTCTATAAATTGGAACGGTACAATCAGACAAAGAGTTTTTACAAAGCCCTTGGGCAACGCCTGGGGGACGCCTTGCGAAATAAAGATGAATACGAGATGGCGAAAAGCAATTTCGAACGCCATACTGAGCGGGTCCATGAACTCATCCGAGAAGGATTAGGCGAAAACCACTATTGGCCGGAATGGGAACTACGGAATTTAGTCAGACAGATTAAGGAAAAGGCTAAAGCATCTTGAGAAAGGAGTGGTTGAATTGGAATTCACGGATATGCTTAATACTTTTGACCCGGAAATTCAGCAACATATGCTTGGACTATTCTTTCGAGACATGCTGATTTATAAAGCTAAACTTCAAAAATGCGAATCACCAATTGAAAAACTGTTTGCTTTGTATTTCCTATACGGGGAACGCGAGCAAGGCTTTGGAGATTCCGCCATGGTTTTAATCGAACCTCAATATGAAATTCACCTAAACAGCACGACATATCGAGTTGATTTTTTAATCTCCGTGCAGATTTCGGGACAATTTGTTAGGCTTATCGTCGAGTGCGATGGTCATGATTTTCATGAGCGGACCAAAGCACAAGCCCGGTACGATCGGCGCCGCGAACGAAGGTTGAAGGCTTCCGGCTATGAAGTGATCCGGTTTACCGGGTCCGAAATTGTAGCTGACCCATATAAGTGTGTCACGGAAACCATGGAGTTGATGAAACAGATGGCTTTGAACAATACGGCGAAGTGCATAAACCAGTAAAAAAAAGCGGGGATGGGGACATGCCAAATCGAACGATTAAAGAAAGCATTTGCACCAGTGACACCATTGACCAATTGTCGGCCGAGGAAGAAAGGCTATTTACCCGCCTCATCGTCAACTGCGAAGATTACGGGCGAATGGAAGCGAGATCCGAGATTGTCAGGGCGAAATGTTTCCCATTAAAGGTGGATCAAATCAGTATCCCCGATATTGAGACATGGCTGAAAAAGTTGGTCGAAGTCGGATTAATCGTTATTTACGAAAATCACAGCAAGAAATATCTTCAATTCGTCAATTGGGAAGCCCATCAAACCATTCGGGCATTGAAAAGTAAATATCCCGCACCTGATGACGAAGGAAGTAACATTCTTTCATTTGAAAACAGTTGCATTCAGATGAATTCAGATGTTTCCGGTCAAGTACAAACCTGTTCGGCTACGTTAAACGAAAGATCGAAAGATCGTAAAGATCGAAAAGATCGAGATCCGGAAACAGCTGAAAAAGCAATAGACCAAAAAGTCCAGTATGCGGATTATGTTTGGCTTACCGAGGGCGAACACAAAAAGTTGACCATGCGTTACGGAGAACCGATCGTAAAGCTTTTAATCGAGGAGCTGGACAACTACAAAGGGGCTTACCCGAAGAAGCGCAAGTATGAGAGCGATTATCGGGCGATCCTCAGCTGGGTCGTTGAAAAAGTGATGCGAAAGACCGGATTACCACAAAACAAGTCCGAACCGAGCGATAGGACGAAGAAAACCCTTGAAAATCTTGTGAAGGAAGGTCAGGCGATATGAGTTACATACCACCCCAGAACATCGAGGCCGAACAGTCACTATTGGGAAGTTGCTTGCTCTTAGGGCAAAAGGCAGTCGATGAAGCCAGTCTGATTATCACCGAGGCCGATTTTTACCGGGAAACCCATCGGATGATCTGGGAGGTCATTCAGCGATTATCGACGCAAAATATCCCTATCGACATTATCTCGGTCTCAGAAGCATTTGGGAACCGGCTTGGCAAAATAGGCGGCCGACAGTATCTGCTGCAGTTGGCGAATGCTACACCGACACTATCAAACATCCCCATTTACGCGGGGATTATTAAAAGCAAAAGCCTGGCCCGGCTTAAAATTGCCGAATGCCAAGAGACTATTAAGCAGCTGGTAAACGAAGAAGACCCAACGGAGATCATCTCCAAATCCATGCTTTCGGACATGCGGATCCTTAACCAGGGGAAGAAAGATTCCATTGAGCGGGTATCGGATCGATTGTTCGAGGTTTACGACAAAATCGGCGAAAGCAAAGGTAAAAATGGTATTACTGGGGTTCCTACCGGATACCCGGATTTGGACCGGATCGGCGGCGGATTGCAGGTTGGAATGATTGTTCTAGCGGCCCGGCCCAGCATGGGCAAGACCACTTTCGCTATGAATATCGCCCGTAATGTGGCGTTGGCCGGGAATAAGGCCCTCATTTTTAGCCTGGAAATGACTAAGGAACAGCTCATCCGAAAATTCTTAGCCATGGAATCCGGCTTGAATTCAAAGCTATTTAATAATGCCGGAGAAATCCAGGAAGAGCAATGGAAGCAATTGGCCAGGGGATTAAATTCATTGCAGGAAGCCGGGATCTTCATCGACGATACGAGCGGGGTAAAGGCCAGCCAAATACTCATCAAGGCGCGTCGTTTTAAATCACTCAATCCCGATCTTGGATTGATCGTCATTGACTATATGGGGCTCATTGCTCCGGAATCGAATAAGGGGAACACCAACGAAAAGATAGGCGAGATATCGAAGATTATCAAAACCATGTCGAAAGAGCTGAATTTACCGGTTTTGATTTTGGCTCAATTAAACCGGGGAGTTGAAACTAGGGACGATAAAATACCAACATTGGCCGATCTGCGTGACTCTGGAAATATCGAGCAGGACGCAGATGCCGTGATGTTTCTTTATCGGGAAGATTATTACAACAATCCGGAAGAAGGAGCGCCGGATCCGTCCGAAACTTTTGTGATCATGAGAAAGAACAGACTGGACGGTGGGATTGGGGCAGCGAAACTGATCTATTTCAAAGCGGTGCAAAGGTTTACATCCATAGCAAGACCTGACTTGAAGGAGGCGTGTTGAATTGAACCATATTGCCTTGATTGGACGCTTGACCCGGGACCCTGAGCTCCGTTATACGCCGAATGGCGTTGCCGTATCGAATTTTGACTTGGCCGTAGATCGGCCGGTACCGAACCAGCAAGGAGAGCGAGAGACGGATTTCATCCGAATTATTGCATGGAACAAGCTTGCCGAGAACGTTGCCAATTACGTCAAAAAAGGGCGACTCGTGGGGGTCGAAGGCCGGCTGCAGATTCGGAGCTATGAAACGCAGGATGGGCAGAAAAGGCGAGTGGCCGAGGTCGTGGCCAGTCAGGTCCAGTTTTTGGACAGGGGCCGGGATGATTCCGCGGCGGCCGGGAATGGGTAGGCGGGTTCGAATCACGATGAGCCTGTCGGGGTAGATCTCAATGATTTACCTTTTTAGGGACACAAGGAGGAAGCCATGAACGAAATCATCGTAGATAATTTCGCCGGCGGGGGCGGCGCCAGCACTGGCATAGAAATGGCCATTGGTCGATCCGTTGATATTGCAATCAATCACGACCCGGCGGCGATCGCCATGCATAAAGCAAACCATCCCACGACCAAACACTACTGCGAATCAGTTTGGGATGTTGACCCTGTGGAGGCGGCGGCCGGTCGACCGGTGGGTCTGGCCTGGTTTAGTCCGGATTGTAAGCATTTCAGTAAGGCCAAGGGCGGAAAACCGCGGGACAAAAACATACGAGGTTTGGCGTGGGTAGTCATTAAATGGGCAATTGCAGCATCACCCAGAGTCATAATGCTTGAAAACGTTGAAGAGTTCAAAACCTGGGGACCTCTTGACGAGAATGGCCATCCCATTGAAGACAGAAAGGGAGAGACATTCCAAGCCTTTATAGCAGTTTTGAGCACGGGGTTGAAAGATAAAGATCATCCTGCTTGGAAAGAAATTGAGGAAAGCCTCGGAAAGTATTTTGACAAGGAAAAGCTCGAAAAAGGGCTAGGATACATGGTCGACTGGAAAGAGCTTCGCGCATGTGACTATGGCGCACCGACCATTCGTAAAAGGTTTTTCTTGATTGCCAAGCGCGATGGTGGTCTTATCGTTTGGCCGAAGCAAACCCACGGCGACCCGAATAGCCCAGCGGTCAAGAGTGGCAAGTTGAAGCCATGGAAAACGGCAGCCGAGATCATCGATTGGTCGATGCCATGTCCAAGCATTTTTGACCGAAAAAAGCCCCTTGCCGAGAACACCATGAAACGGATCGCCCGGGGGATTCAGAAGTTCGTCATTGAGAATCCACGGCCATTCATTATCAAAGTCAATCATACCGGCGAGGATTTCCGTGGGCAGGAAATCAACGAACCACTGCAAACGGTGACGGCAAAAAACGGATGGGGGATTGTAAGCCCGACTCTCATACAAACCGGGTATGGGGAAAGAGAGGGGCAGGAACCGCGTGTTCCAGGGTTGGATAAACCATTAGGTACCGTCGTCGCCGGAGGAATTAAACACGCACTTGTAACACCGTTTGTTGTTGGTGCCGGAGGTCCGGAGTATATGGCGAAGCCCGCTCCGGTGGATGAACCGGTACGAACGATTGTAACTGAGAATCATCGGGCTCTTGTATCAGCATTCCTTGCCAAGCATTACGGTGGAAATTATGACGGACCGGGAGCGGATATGATTGAACCATTGCCAACGGTGACCACCGTTGATCATAATGCCGTCGTAACAAGCCATTTAATCAAAATGTACGGGACCAATACTGGATCATCTGTGACCGAACCGGTGCCGACGGTAACGGCCGGCGGGTTACATATCGGAGAGGTCCGCGCTTTTTTACTCAAATATTATAGTACAGCGACCGGCCAACCAATTGAAGAACCGCTTCATACTGTAACAACTAAAGATCGAATCGGACTCGTCACGGTCGAAGGCCAGGATTACCAAATTGTTGATATAGGGATGAGGATGCTGGAACCGCGAGAATTGTTCGCAGCTCAGAGTTTCCCCGATGATTACATCATAGATCGGGATGCGGATGGGAAGAAGTATTCCAAAGCCGCGCAGGTAGCCAGATGTGGGAACGCGGTACCGCCGAAACTTGTAAAGGCAATTGTCAGAGTCAATGTACCGGAAATGTGTATCAATAACAAGGTGGCGTGATCATGTATCAATGGCGTAAAGGAATTGCGAGTTGGGAATGTGGTAAAACGCTTTATATCTCAGTCCCATTTACCTGGTTGATGGACGAGGCCGAGAAAATGGCGGAACTGCATAAAGGGCCAGTGTTAATCGGCGGGCCCGGAAGCATGCAACCGAACCAAAAGTGTCCCGGATTTGAGCCATTACTCTTTCACAATCCAAGTGCAACTTTTACTACTCGCGGCTGCCCTAATGGATGCGGATTTTGCGCGGTCCCTAAACTCGAACCAGAATTCAAAGAGATTCCTGACTTTCGGCCGGCGCCGATTATATGCGACAACAACTTCACCGCCGCCAGTCGAAAACACCAAGAACGAGTGGTTGAAAGGCTTAAGGTGTTCACGCTGGTTGACTTTAACCAAGGCTTGGAATGTGGGAGGTTTAAGCCGGAGCTGGCTGATTTGCTTGGAAATCTTCATTGCAAAGTACGGTTCGCCTTCGATCATGTATCTTTCGAATCAAAGGTCAAAGCAGCAATTGACCTTTGCCGAAAGCGAACAACCAAGAACATCGGAATCTATGTACTCATTGGTTTCAATGACTCCCCGGCCGATGCACGTTACCGATTGGAATTGGTCCGCTCCTGGGGAATTAGGCCAAATGCAATGCGGTTTCAGCCGTTGGACGCCAAGAAAAAGAATGCCTATGTTGCGCCAGGGTGGACCGAATTAGAGCTTATGCGGATGATGAACTATTACAA
Source organism: Hydrogenispora ethanolica (assembly GCF_004340685.1). Lineage (NCBI taxonomy): Bacteria > Bacillati > Bacillota > Hydrogenispora > Hydrogenispora ethanolica. The sequence goes on from NZ_SLUN01000004.1 coordinate 147,136, forward strand.
TAAGCTGCGGTGGCTGGAACACGTTCGATATGAAGAATTTGAATACCGAGTTGGCGAGGAGAATCAAGGCCATTTATTTGAAACGGAGGCGAGCTAAATGTTAAATCTCTATTGCACCAAATGCGGCAAGGAAATCGAGAAATGCAACTGCACTGATCTCTATGAGCGGTTTAAGAAAAAATTCTGGGGTGCGTCCATCTATGATGTGGTCATGGCTAGGGTAGCTGTAAAGGGCCGAGAGAAGGCGGCGTGAGATGCTTAAGTATGATACTCTGTTTGGTCCAATTGATAAGGTGCAGATAGCAATTGACCGGATCCGCCAGTTTGAGCCGCCGGAAGGATACTATGTGGCATTTTCAGGCGGCAAGGACTCGCAGACAGTTTACCACCTTTGCAAAGAGGCCGGCGTTAAATTTGACGCTCATTATCATCTAACGACGGTCGATCCGCCGGAATTGGTGAGGTTTATAAAACAAAATTACCCGAAAGTAGTCGTCGATAGACCGCCAACGACCATGTGGAAATTGATTGTTGATCGTAAAATTCCTCCTACTCGCATCGCGAGATATTGTTGTCAGGTACTCAAAGAAGGCGGAGGAGAGGGAAGGTTTGTTATAACAGGTGTGCGGTGGGCTGAATCAGTTAAGAGAAAAAATAATCGTGGTGTAGTTGAAATATTTGGTAATAAAACCAAGGATAAAAAGATTTTCCTTAATAGCGATAACGATGAGGTTCGGCGTGTGATTGAAACATGTGTCACTCGTGGCAAAAGAATTTTGAACCCTATCGTTGATTGGACTGATTCAGATGTTTGGGAATATTTAAACGGCAGAAAAATTGACCATTGCCAGTTATATGACCAAGGATTTAAGAGATTAGGATGTATTGGATGCCAAATGGCTCCATTTTCTCATCGTCAAGATGAATTTAAACGATGGCCCAAATATTATCAAAACTATCTTCTGACATTTGAGCGGATGCTAAAGGAGAGGGAAAGGAGAGGTCTTCCTAATGCACGGTGGAAAACCGCCCAGGATGTAATGGACTGGTGGATTTATGAAATGCCAAGAGAAGACCCAGACCAAAATTCTCTATTTACAGACTATGAAGCCAGTTAGTTGGAGATAAACAATGGCCTGCCAAATCTCATGTAATGATTGCCCAGCCCGTCATAAATGCGGTGATAAACCCCGTCCATACTTGAATGCGAAGGAAACCGAAGAGATGTTCATCATGGCCGCATTTATCGCCCGGCTAGAGGACGGGATAAAGACCGAACAAAACCCAAAGATTCACCGTGACATGGCGGTGGCCTTGAAGTTGGTCCAGCGGGCATTGGATCGGAAGGTTTGCGGGCTCTCGTTCGAACGGTTGACGGAGTACATCAAAAGGATTGGACGAAAGAAAATTGTGATGGAGGATTGAAAGATGGCCTATTTAGACGACCAGAAAATCGCTTTACTTGAAGAACTCGCGGTTGAATTCGAGAACCTCCGCGATACCGACCGGGAAGATAAAATTCAGGAGTGGCGCCAGAAGGTAGCGGAGGAGTTCGGCATTTACAAAGATGAGGCCCTACGGCACATCCGGTCAATACTGGAGGAGCGGGCGAAGAAAATAGCATGAAAGGGGGGATAGTTAATGGAAACGGTTATTCTCAAAATACTGCTGGTTATTGGAATCATAATTTGGACGGGGATTGAATTAGGAAAGGCAAATAGACAAGCGAATGAGATCATGTCGAAGTCAAGGAGAAAAATCGATGGGGAACAAGAATCATCCGAATGCAGAGATGCTGCTTGAATTGCTGGATAAATACCGGCACGGGACGATGATTATCACTTTTCAGGATGGGATCCCCCAGACGGTCGAAGAAGTGAGACTCGGGAGAATCAGTCTTGGAAAACTGGTTGATGTGAAGTTAAAGAAAACCGGGACGGAGGGATGAGATGACGGATAAACAACAGGATTATTATGAGTGCAAATGCATCGCTTGTGGACATGTCTTCCATACCGCAAAATCAATATTGCAAAGTGATTTTGAAATGAATGATGCTGGAAGTGGAACATGTCCGAACTGCAAAGCCTTTTTAAATTTGACCTTTATTCCAGAAGAAAACCAGATGAAGAGTAGTTTGTGGGATGATTATTTAAAGACAAAGAAGAAAGCAATTTAATATTTAGGCTGACCGTAAAACCGGAGGCCGATCAGACCCAGAGGGGAAGGGGTTTGGTCGGCTTTTTCTATTATAGGGAAAGGAGAATCGACATGGAGAACAAGGAATCATGGCCTTCTGCCAAACGGAGAGCTAATTTTAAGGCACTAGAGCAGGACTTATATACGTACCATGCCATGAAAAAGCAGTTACAAGAGATCGAGGAAGATATTGAATCCATAGCTTACCCGCAAGCGGCCGGCGGGGAAGTGGGTTACAGGGTAATAGGGGAAAAGACCAATAAAAAAGGGGAAAAAGAAGAACTTCGCGTCTATGATTTTATCGCAGGTCATAGTAAAGGTCAAACTTCCGATCCAACAGCTTTGAAAGCACAGAAATTATGGGACTATCGCAAATTCCATATGAGCAGTTTGGCCTATCGCGAGATGCTCCGGAGAATTGACGCTATTGACTATCTTTTATCGATATTTCGACAACGGGCGGAGCGGGGCGAGCTCGAAGCTAAACTAAAGTTGAGACTGATTGAGGAAAAATATTTCAACCGACGGCTGACAGATTGCGGGATTTGGGAAAGCTTGAATATTTCCAAGCGAACCTTCTATTACTGGCAACGAGGCATTATAAGAATTTTGGCTGAACAACTGGGGTTAATCATTTAAGTTTGCACAAACATTGCACTTTTCGAGGCTAAAAAGGGTGTAAAATTGTATTGTGGAGCAGTGGCGGACGAGGGCGAAAGCCTGATGACTCCGCTTTTTATTTTTGTTGCGAAAGGACTGATAACCATGAAGTAAGTAAGGGGAGGAAAGATGAGAAAACAATTAAACATTCCGGCAGCCTAAAAAACTGTATCTCTATGTCACTGTCGAAATTTAAATATAAGAGAGCCCCATCAAATCGATGGGGCATTTGCATATCAACAGCACAGTGAGGGAATGAGCTTCACAATTGGACTATACTACCATCTGCGGCGGCCAAAGAAGAAAAAGAAGATAATGATTATTACGAATATCCATATAAACCCGCCATCAAATCCTAAATCATTAACTTCGGCCATAATCATCGCCTCCTGTGACGGAATTTAGAGGACGATTCAATTTATGTAAAGTTTAGATGAAAGTGATATGGCGTTGGTACTTTTTTATAAAAAGTAAGCAATATGTGTGGGGTTCTTATGAAAATGTTCATTTGGCTCTGGTATACCGGAAAGTTTTTTCCGATGGTTCTAATATTTCTTGACCTTTGCGCTGCAGCCGGATGTATTTTTTCTGGAGACTGGCGCAAGGTTATTTACTGGGTAGCCGCGGCCGTGCTGTCGGCGACAGTGACGTTTTAATACGAGTTAGAAAAATCGCAAATAACTGGCTTGTTTGATAAAATCACCTTTTTCCTTATTTTTACAAATGGGAAGGAGGTGATAAAATTGACCAATCAAATAAACAAGCTTCGTCAGAAAATTGAAGTTGCACGCAAAGAAATGGAAAGATTATGGGATTTAAAACAACGAACAGACCCCGAGGTTTTAAAAGCCGCAGAGAAAGTAGATAAATTACTAAACGAGTATAGCGAATTGTTAGAGCAAAACACGGAAAAGTAGGAAAACGGCCGTCACTTTTATGTGACGGCTTAATTATTAATATAATGGTGAATTCAGTGAGTGACGAAACAGGGGGAACCTTGAGATTTCCGAAGCCGGTACGAGCTCAGAAACCTAAAAAACAGCAAAAAATCAGGACAAAACTGAAATCTCATTACAAACCAATACCGAGAGACTTAAAAGAGGCGGTCCTTGAAACGAAGGGCCGTCTTTGCTTTGTGGGACACTGCCCCAACTGCGGAGCGGCGCCGGTGGGGATTGACGACGACCAACACCATTTTCCGCATCGGAGCCGCGGAGGTAAGGATTGCATCGAACACCTTTGGCCATGTCGGAGGGAATGCCATGAATTTGTTCACACACACCCAGCCATCGAACGAGAAATGTTCAGGGAAATCGAAGCGGCGGGGATCCCAGTCGTCTGGAAAGCGCAAACCAAAGGGATCGGATACCAAGAAGCAGGTTGATAACCCTTTTTATTATAGGAACAATGAAGGCGTTGCAACAAGGATCAAGAAGTAAGGGCAGGTTAGTGCTGTTTCCAATGTTCTTTAACTCCCCAACGAGTAATCAAAAAACCAGCTGTTAATCCAAAAGCGATGTTCTCGACTAAAATCGAAATGTTAGTTTTAACATCCTTGGGGATTACTTTAGCATTTGCCATATTGAAACCAAACCCAAAAATGGTAAGGTGAATCAAAATGACAGTAAGTAGAGGAGCTTTAAGCCACCAAAAGTCAGTGCTTGTTTTTCGAAGCAGATAAACAAGTAGGCATCCGACAAACGCTGCTGTAAAAAGCCATAGAATACTGCCAAGAATGCCGCCATCAATGCTACTGATAGCTTTTTTTCCTAAAAATATGCCGCCAGCTAAAGTAAAAGAAAAAATCTTTGAATAACCCAAACTTTTAGATAAAAGGTTCAAGATTATTTGAGGGATAACGCCACAAATTCCAGCTAGAGAACCTAATGCTATAGGGTCTTTAATTGTCATTTCTTGCACTCCTTTTGTCCAAAAGTAGTTTTATTTTCTGATGGAAAAGAAATTTTTATTCACTTTTAAAACTTAATTGCAGTGAGGAAACCATGAACAAAGAATTCTTAACCGGAATTGTTCTCAACGATAAAACCCCATTCTTAGATTGGGCGCTCTCGATCGTGAATTGGTTGAATGAAGTCCTCGATTATGTCCAAATTGACGAAGATGATTTGAACGCTTTCGACACTCCGCAACTCCTGGAGCGGCAGAGAATTCTTTGCGGGTATCTCGGGACGCTGGTTGAACCTTATGGAAAAGCCGAAACCTATTTGAAGGTGGCACTGGCTCGGTCCATCAAAAAGTGTCAAAAAGCTGGAATGCCTCCATCGATTGCTAAGATAGCCGCCGAGGAAGAATGCGAAAACGAAACGAAAATCCAGGAGACCATTCACAGGCTGAATACTGCGATAGCCGAACAGCTAAAAACAATAGCGACAAGGTTATCCTATGAGAAGTCGTTAATGTGGGGGAACGGTGGGAGAAATATACTGGCGAAACCTCCGTTTTGAGAATCATGAACGAACGAATCTCTTATCTTGCATACCGGCAAATGGCCGGAAAGAAACCATCGAAATACCGCAGCCAGAAAACGGTGGTCTATGGCATACTCTTCGACTCTCAAAAAGAGGCTAACCATTACTGTGAATTGAAGCTCAGAAAACAAGCGAGGGAGATCGTCGACTTTTTCCGGCAGGTTCCTTTTCTACTCCATGAAGGGTATTACAAAGATGGGAAGTGGGTCAAACCGATATATTACATTGCTGACTTTTTGGTATTGAGGTGGTCAGAGGATAACGAATTAATTATTGAGGTTCATGAAACGAAAGGGAAATGGACCCCGATGGCGAGCGATAAGCGCAAGATGTTTGAACGGAGATATCCACAGTACAGATTGATTGTAATTTGATTTGGTAACAAAGATGGTGGTGGTCCATGGGACGTATCGCAAAATACGATTGGGATGAGTTACTAAAAGAGTATCTCAAATCGAGTTACTCAAATAAAACGGAATTCGCAAAAGCCAAGGGAATCAACCCGAGCCTGCTGCGAAGGAATACGACTGATTGGCCTGAGAAGGTTAAAGGTAAAAGTAACGTAACGCCATTAAAGAAAGTTACTCAAAAAGGTAACTCAAATAGTAACGTTACTCAAAAGGTTGTTACTCCAAAGATAACGGTGAATGATTCAGAAGAGCTTACTGAAAAACAGAGGCTCTTTTGTTTGTTTTATATAAGGAACTTTAATGCAACCCAAGCAGCGATTAAGGCTGGATACTCCTCGGATACTGCTCGACAAATTGGTTGTGAGCTCTTGACAAAACCTCACGTTCGCGCTGAAGTGGAACGCTTGAAGGAAATCAAGCGCCAGTCCATCATGCTAGCCGAAGACGACATCGTTGAGCGGTATATGCGGATCGCCTTTGCCGACATGACTGATTTCGTGGAGTTCGGCCGGATAAAGGTTCCAGTTATCGGCCAATTTGGCCCGGTGCAAGTAAAGAACCCTGAGACTGGCAAGAAAGAAACTCTCATGCAAGAGGTCAACGATATCCGTTTCAAGGACTTTTCCGTGGTTGACGGAGGTCTCATCTGCCAGGTTAAACAAGGCCGCGATGGCGCCAGCATCAAACTTGAAGATCGCCAGAAAGCCCTCGACTGGCTGGCCAATTTCTTCAACATGAACCCCTTGAACAAACACAAGCAATGGTATGACCAGGAACGGTTGAAGATTCAACAGGAACAACTTAAACTTGCTCAGCGCAAAGCGGGTGATGAAGAAGGCGACGAACCTGTGGACGATGGATTCATCGACGCCCTAAATAGCGAAGCTTCATCGGTATGGAGTGACTACGATGAAGATGAAGATTAAAGCGGTATTCAAATTTAAACCGTTCTCACCCAAACAAAAAAAAGTTTTGACCTGGTGGTGCGACGGCTCCCCCGTTAAAGATAAAGATGGCATCATCGCCGACGGGGCGATCCGGTCGGGCAAGACCATTTCCATGGCCCTATCCTTTGTGATGTGGGCCATGTTTCGTTTTAACGGCCAAAACTTCGGCATGTGTGGTAAAACCATCGGCTCGTTTCGCCGCAACGTTTTGTTTTGGCTTAAGATCATGCTGCGCTCTCGCGGTTACAAGGTCCATGACAGCCGGGCGGACAATCTCCTGATCGTCACCTGGAAGGGCAAGGTGAACTACTTCTACATCTTCGGGGGCAAAGACGAGCGCAGCCAGGATCTAATCCAAGGAATTACTCTGGCGGGCATCTTCTTCGACGAAGTCGCCCTGATGCCGGAATCGTTCGTCAACCAGGGCACCGGGCGTTGTTCCGTCGATGGCTCAAAATTTTGGTTCAACTGCAACCCCGAAGGACCACGTCACTGGTTCAAAGTAGAATGGATCGATGAACGGAAGAAGAAAAATCTCCTTTATCTCCATTTCGATATGGATGATAACTGGTCTTTATCGGAGGAGATTAAGCAAAGATACCGTTCAAGGTTTTCCGGCCTGTTCTTCAAACGATTCATCTTGGGCCTCTGGGTGCTCGCCGAAGGCATCATCTATGACATGTTCAGCGAAGAGATTCATGTCGGGGATTACGCGCAACGGACCTTTGCGACCTATGTCGTCGGGGTCGACCACGGGACTGCCAACCCCTGCACCTTTGGCTTGTTCGGTATCGAGGGGAATAAGGCCTATTTAGTCCGGGAGTATTGGTACGACAGTAAAGCCCATGGCAGACAAAAGACCGACGGCGAGTATGGCGACGACTTCGAGGCATTTCTGGCGGGGATGAAACCAAAAGCCATTTACGTGGACCCGAGCGCGGCAAGCTTTATCACGGAGTTAAGGAAGCGGAAGTTCAAGGTCATCTCCGCCAAGAACGACGTTCTGCCGGGCATTCAATTTGTCTCGCAAATGCTGCAACAGCAGCGTTTTTTTATTGACCGAAACTGTATCAATACGATCAACGAATTCCATTCTTACGTCTGGGATGAAAAAGCCCAGGAAAGGGGCGAAGATGCGCCGGTGAAGCAGAACGACCACACCATGGACCGCAATCGCTACGCCCTGTACACCTATTTCAACCGATTCCAAGCAATTTCGGCAAGGACGTGATTTTATGAACGTATTACAGAACGATAGGGAGTATAAATTTCTCACTGACGCCTACTACGGCATCGGGGGCTTCAAGGACGGGTCTTATTTGGACCGGCACCCACGCGAAACCGATGCAAAGTATCAACGGCGGCGAGAGGCATCTTACTATCTGAACTACGTGGCGCCCGTGGTCAACTCTCATGTCGATCCGGTGTTCCGCAAGAAACCCGAACAGGATTGGCGGGATAACAAGTTATTCGATCTGTTCATGAGCAATACAGATATGCTGGGAACGCCGTTCCATCGGTATATGAAAAGGGCGGCATTGATTGCAAAACTTAACGCCGTCGCTTTTGTTGTGGTGGATAACGTACCTGACCAACCGACAACCATCGCCGAAGCGATTCGCCAAAGAGCTCTGCCCTATGCCTATATCGTCAAACCCCATCAAGTGCGGGAATATGAGACCAATGACATTGGAGCACTGATCCGTTTAACTTACGAAGTCGCCCCCGGGGATTTGGAGGGACTCACCAAGGGAAAGACCACCCTCTGGACCTGGACGGATACCGAATGGAGCTGCAAAAGCGGCGGAGAAGAGAAAACAGGAAGCCACTCATTGGGCCGGGTCCCGATCGTCCCGCTCTATTCCCGTCCCATGGAACCGGGAGTGGTTCTGCCGCCCAGCGACTTTTATAGCATCGCCCGGGCCAATAAGCGGTTGTTTAATCTCTGTTCGGAAATCGACGAGCTGATCCGAAATCAGGCGTTTGCGATTCTCACCTATCCAAGAGGCGAAAGCCAGGACAACGACGAGCTGAAAGAGGTCATCACCGGCACCGAGAACATGCTTTCCTATGACGGAGCACTCTCGAACCGGCCCGAGTTCACGGCGCCGCCCGCGGACCAACTTCAACAGCTGCGCGAGGAACGGCAGGACCTGATCCAAGAGATCTACCGCATGGCGGAGCTCAGCCATGTAACCGGCGTGCAGGAAAAGAAATCGGGAGTGGCCAAAGCCTGGGACTTCGAACAAACGAACCAGACCCTCAGTGATTTTGCCCAGAATTGCGAGCAAGCAGAACGAGAGATTGCGACGCTGTTTGAACTCTGGACGAACACCGCGGTAGGTTTTACCACCCAGTACTCCGACGATTTCGGCCTGGTCGATGTTCAAGCGGAACTGGACAAGGTGAGCGCAGCGTTAGATCTGAACGTCGGCGGCCGGTTTAATGTAGCGGTCAAGAAAAAGGCGGTCTTTGCTTATCTGAACGACCTCAAAGACGAGGAGTTCGACGAGATCATCCAGGACATCGATTCCCGGGCGCAGGATGAGACATACAACTTCAACGGCGCGCAGGTTTCCTCGGCGGTCGAAGTTCTGATGGCGGTCGCTGGCAAACAGATTGCGCCGGAAACCGCCAAGTTGATGCTCATGTCCTTCTTCGGCATCGACGAAGAACGGGCCGGCCAAATGGTGAACGCTCAGATGGCAATGCCTCCGGTACAACAAGATCCCACCCAGGGAAATCCGTTTGGCGGGAATAAGCTTGATGAACTCGGAATGAACCATGCCGAAGATTAACCGCAGCCGGTACCGGAAGCAGCTGGAGCGGTCGCTTAGCCAGTATTCGTCGGAGTTAAGCGTTCAAACCCGGAACCTGGCCGAATTCGTGCTGGAGAAACTCCAGGCCGGAGCGACTACCGAAAAGGCAATTAACCTGTCGATCAAAGAGACAGGTTTTTTTCATGCCAATATGGAGGCGACAGTAGCGGCGATCTACCGGGCGGCCGCGGCCGGTTATGGCATCCTCCCTACGATGGTCGCCAATCCGGAGGGCGTGAAGCGAACGATTCTCAACGAGCCCTGGACGCCCGATGACATCCCGCTTTCCAGCCGCTTGCACGGAGCCCACCAACAGATGAAGCAAGACATCATCGACTCGGTGAACGTATCCCTCAAGCAACAAAAGACGCTCACCGAGATGTCCCGGAAGCTGTATGAGGGATATGGATATGGCCCGGACGTGAGCGGGCAAGCGGATTTGCCGGGATACTTAAGCAAACTCCGCCATGCGGCCCAGCGGGTGGCCGCCGGGGATAAAGCGGCTTTGCGGGAATATCAGACCGCATTGGCAAACGCCGAAAGCCGGATCGCGAAACTGGCACGCCGGGGGGCGCCGACCAAAGCTATGAAGGCAGCTTATTCCGAAATGGTGGATGCCGCGAAGACTCTCAACGAGAAGGCATTAGAACGGGCCACCCGGACAGCCATCGAGGAACGCAGCCGGTATTACGCCGAACGCATTGCCAGAACCGAGTCGATGCGGGCCTATTACGAGGAAACCATGGCTCAGTACCGGGACGATGACGATGTGATTGCCGTCCGCTGGGTGTTGTCCTCCCGGCATGCATTGCTGCCGTTCGATATTTGTGATCTGTATGCCAACGCTAATCTGTACGGCCTGGGCAAGGGCGTTTACCCCAAAGACAAGGTCCCGGCAATTCCGGTTCATCCTCACTGCATGTGTACGCTCGAACCGGTATACGTTGGGGAAATCGAGCCGGAGCGCCTGAAAAACATCAAGTTCAGCGGGAAAGCCGTGGATGAGTTTCTGACATCCTTGACGCTTGAGAAACAAAAGGCGCTACTCGGGACAGCGGGACAGAAAGCGTGGGCCAAGGGGAAGGGCTGGAAAGAATACTTACACTCATGGAAAAGTCCCGATGCGCCGATTTATAGATTTGAGAGCAAAGATTTTAACAATAAAGAGAAACAAGCAAAAGGGGAAAAATGGTATAATCAAGATGTAAAGCTAGTCTACGATAATATCGTTAAGCACGAACCCCAAATCACCAAGAATATCCGGAGTATCATATCCGCCGCCGGAGGCCAAATGAGGGGATTGGAATTTCGGCTCAAAACCGAGGAATCCTTCATGCGGAAAGTCAAGGCGGACTACGAGGCGGATCAAAAGAAAAACAGCAAAGTAACCTATACCCAAGTTGCCTTGGGAACCAATGATGTCATTCGCTATACAGCGGTTGCGGATGAGAATTCATTTTACGATTTATACCAGGATGTCATGGGTAAACTAAAGGCTGAAGGGTATGAACTGGTAAAGGTTAAGAATACCTGGAACGACGATTCAAACCCCTACAAGGGGGTAAACGCAATTCTCCGTTCGCCGGGCGGCCAAAACTTCGAGCTTCAATTCCATACGCCTGACAGCTTTGATATGAAGCAAAACAATCTTCATGTGTATTATGAGGAGTATCGTTCAGACTCGACATCGGCGGAACGAAAAGCAGAATTGCTGAGACTGATGTTCAAATTGTCCAGGGAACTTAAAAAGCCGAAATGGATTGAGAAGTTATGATAGGCGGTGAGACCGATGCCTGAGGTTCAATATTATGCGATTACAAAATATAACACCACGAGAAACAATCCTTTCTCTGTGGTGCGATTAAAAGAGGGCGTTTTTGAAGAGTATGAGAATGGAGCCTGGGTACAAACCGCTCAGTACGACCCTATTTTAATCGGCGAGTTTGTCGACTATGAGAGTATCAACCAAGCGGAAGCGCTTGAAATTATCAAGAAGCGGAAGAATCGGAATGTACAATGAAGCGCTGAATCTTGCGAAAGCGGCCCACGAAGGCCAATTCGATAAAGGGGGCAACCCCTATATTCTTCATCCTATCGCAGTATCCGAGATGGTGAAGACCGAGGATGAAAAGATCGTGGCCTTGTTGCATGACGTTGTCGAAGATACCTCAATCACCTTGGATGATTTGCGGAAACGCGGTTTTTCTCCACGAATTGTCGATGCAGTAGACGCAATTACCAAGCGGGATGGCGTTGGCTACGAAGAATATATCCGGCGGGTTAGCCAAAATTCTCTTGCGCGAAACGTTAAAATTGCAGATATGACCCATAACATGGATTTGAGTCGGATAGCGAACCCAAGCCAAAAGGATTTTGAGAGGATCGCGCGTTATGAAAAAACCCTCCGGTTGCTCTCGGTAAAAAACAGTTAATTACCGCCAATTGAGGCGGTTTTTAACTACAAGAGCTTTCCAGGAGTCGGTCTTGGAGGCTCTTTTATTTTCGCATAAAAAATGATATAGAATTGACACATAAAACATTAAAAATTCGTACAAAAAGTCCTTGCGAAACTATAAGTTATATACGATAATAGAAGTGTCAATTTGCACACATGCAAAGCATGTATGGATACCATGCATGCTTTGCCCACTGAATACATAAACTGTATTTGGTGATGCCTATTGAAAAAGTATTTCAATAAAGAGAAGGAGGTCAGGCTAATGGCGAAACCGATCGAAGCAACACCAATCCTTCGAGGTCAAGATCTATTGAGTCTTGTACAAGATGCTCAAAGACCTGACCGAGGTAAGGAAAAAAGACGAATTGCCCGTGAATTACTTCGGATAGCTACGAGCGGCGGGAAGTGCTAAATGTTTGATCCGATATATGAGCAATTAGCGGAACAAATGGTGTTGGTAAATTATTCCCCGGGTTATAAACTCGGGGAATTTGATTGTGGAATTCCTGAATATAATGTTTTTATTCAAAACGACGCTGAAAGTTTGATTGATTTAAATTTTACTCAAATCAAATTACTCATAAACAAAAATAATGCAGATGTAGTTGGCTATATCGCATTATGTTCTGACTCATTTTTTGTAGATAAAGCAGAAAAGGAAAAATATAACATACAATTTTCGACATTTCCAGCACTTAAAATCGGTAAATTGGCTGTACATCAAAATTATCGCGGTAGGAAAATAGGACATTATCTAATTTTTCTTACCCTCGGAATCGTCGAATCAATGAATGAAATGGGAGTGGCTTGCCGCTTTATAACCGTCGATGCCGATATGGAGTTCGATCCAAATACGCCGCTGTTTTATGAAAAGTTTGGATTTGTATATAATGAACACGGTGTTTATCAAGGATTAAAACGAAAGACCCGTAGTATGAGATATGATATATACAATGAATAATTGGACTGAAAGCCTTCGGGCTTTTTTGTTTTTTCCTCAACCGCTTCGGCGGTTTTTTTATGTCCAAATGAAAGAAGGTGATCAGGATGGGTAACCGTCCTCAATAGCGGTTTTTCTCCAAGAATTGTCGATGTAGTAGACGCAATTACCAAGCGGGATGGCGTTAACTACGAAGAATATATCCGGCGGGTTAGCCAAAATTCTCTTGCGCGAAGCGTTAAAATTGCAGATATGACCCATAACATGGATTTGAGTCGGATAACGAACATATTGACACCATATTTGGTGTCATGATATTGTTGAGATAATGGAGGAAGACCGGTGAGTAAAAAGGAAAAGCTATTTGAAAAAATGAAGAATAACCCCAAAAATGTCCGATTTGAAGCTCTCCGGAATATTCTGCTGGGATTAGGATTCATCGAACGGCAGTCGCGAAAAGGAACGAGTCATTACGTATATACTAAAGATGATATTATTCTGACTATTCCTAAAAAGACGCCGCTTAATCAAATTTACGTTATGGAAGCTTTGGATGCCATTGAAAGGGTCTTGCAAGAGCAAGAGGAGGAATGACCCATGGAAAAGAATTTGGACTATTATCTTAGTTTGAATTACCCGTTCATCGTTCGAAAGGATAAAGACGGAACTTTTTGCATTAAATATCCCGATTTGCCCGGATGTATTAGCTGCGGTGACACATTAGAAGAAGCAGTGACTATGGGTGAAGATGCAAAAGTCAGTTGGATAGAAGTGGCTTTAGAAAAGGGGATGCCAATCCCGGAACCTAGCGATATGGAGGATAATACCTATACCGGGAATTTTCGTTTGCGGATGCCAAAGACTCTACATCGAGACCTGGCACAGCGCGCAGCTGTCGAAGGAGTCAGCATGAATCAGTATTGCATCTATCTTCTGGGAAAGGAATTCGAGCGAGAGCATCCACGGCAATGAAAAATCCAATGACCGTCCGAAAAGGACGGTTTTTGTTTATTTTAGAAAGGAAATGAACGCCCCTTGACAACATAAGTTTACAATTGTATAATAATAAACAGATAAACATGTAAAGGGGTGATTGATTGCGTGTAAGTTTTACTACTACCTTGGAGAAGGAATTAATTGACAAACTAAAAATCGAAGCTATCAAGCAGGGACTAAATGTTAACGACATCTTAGAATTGCTAATCGAAGAGTATTTAAAGAAGCAAAAAAAATAGAAGAAGCCGGTAAATGTCCTGGCAGACCCCCGACTTCTTCTTGAGACAACCCCCGAAGGGATGCTTCGTGACTATTATAGCATATTTGATTTGTATGTTCAAATATGTGATTGTATGTCATTGTATGTCGTCCTCTTTCGGGCAAAAGAAAGGGGATTTTTTATTTTGGAAAATATCGATTCGATTGAAAAGGTAGATTCCTTGATTTTACTAACCTCTCTTCGGCTTAGGGAATTGTCTGTAATAAAGGAAAAGTTGGAACAGAAACTTGCTCAGGCTAACGAAGGAGGTTCCGACTATGTTGGCAAACGCAGCATGTGCTGAAAATCAACCTCAAGAAGTCGCCGCCCCAAAAGAGCCCAAGCGGATTGATTTTACTTACTTTTATTATGAAGGAGACATACATTTTTCGCCCATAGAGGTTACAAAAATTGGGGAAACACTATCGGAGGTGTGCGTGAATGGATAATCTGCAAATTTTCAATTATGAGTCCAATCAAATTCGAACGGTGGTTAAGGACGGCGAACCGTGGTTCGTGGCGAAGGATGTTTGTGAGATTTTAGGGTTGGAACAAGTTTCACGAGCAATGGACAGATTAGAAGATGATGAGAGGGGGTTAATAAAAGTAACCCACCCCCAAAACGCAAGTAAGATAATTGAAGTAAATGGAGTTAACGAACCCGGATTATATCAATTAATTATGGCTTCTAACAAACCCGAAGCCAAAGAATTTAAACGGTGGGTTACTCACACGGTAATCCCATCCATCCGAAAACATGGCGCTTACCTTACCCCGGCAAAGATTGAAGAGGTTTTACTTAATCCGGATACCATCATTCGATTGGCGACTGATTTAAAGCAGGAACGCCAAAAGCGGATCGAGCTTGAAGAAAAAATCGAAGATCAAAAACCCAAGGTTCTTTTCGCCGATGCGGTTACAACCAGTAAAAGCTCCGTCCTAGTTGGAGAGCTTGCAAAGATTCTCAAGCAAAACGGCATTGAGATTGGTCAGAACCGACTTTTCGAATGGCTTCGTGAAGAAGGATATCTTTGTAAAGCCGGAGAGAACTATAACCTTCCAACTCAATATTCAATGGAATTGGAATTAATGGAGATCAAAAAGGTTACTATCAACAATCCAGATGGAAGCTCTAGAATCACCCGAACGCCTAAAATTACCGGAAAAGGGCAGGTATATTTTGTAAATAAGTTTTTAGAACAAAGAGGTAAGAAGAAAACCGCTTGATTGGGCTCTTTTATTTTCCCCTCAACCGCTTCGCCGGTTTTTTTATGTCCAAATTGCAGTGGTCCACCTCTGCCACGAAGGCCGGTCATATATTCACCCCGGCCTCCCTGATTTGCATTATTCGAGAGGAGTCAGAGATATGAAAGATTATGGTATCTGGTTGAAAAGCGGCGGCTATATTGAAGGAACCATGGATGACAAAGAAGCGGAGCGGCTGCAGAAGTGCCTTCATGGCGAGTGCGGCAATGAATTGGAAGAGTTTACAGATACGGAAGGCAAACTTTTTTGCCGCCGTTCGCACATAGTGGCCATTGCTATCAAAGAACCATTCATCAAAGAAGAAATGGGGTTCAAAAAAGTTAACCGTTGATTAAGATACAGCGGTTTTCATAGATATTTTCATGAAAGAAGGTGATCAGGATGGGCAACCGTCCTCAATAACCCCGGCGCCGAAAGGCGCTTTTTTCATGCCTAAATTTAAAGGAGGATGAAGCATTTGACACTGGAGGAACTGTTACAAGCCCTCGGCCAACTGCCGGAGGGTCAAAAGTTTGTGGATGCGCTGAAAGCCGCCATTGCCGCTAAAGATGCGGAGATCGTTCAAAAGACCAACCAATATAAGACGGCGTCCAAGGCTCAAAAGGACGCCGAGGCCAAACTCCAGGCCGCCAACGAGCGCCTTGCCAAATTCCAAGAGCACATCGACATCGATCTGGAGACTGAAGACCTGGATGCCGCCTTGGAAGAGTGGAAGTCGAAACAACTCGAACAGGCCAAAGCCGGGGGAGCCACGCCGCCGGAGATCGCCCAACTGCAAAAGGACATGTCCAAGCTGCAACGGGAACTCAAAAAAGCGGTGGAAGCCCAGGCCGCGGCCGAGAAAAAGGCCAGCGAAGAGACGGCCAAACGCCAGAACAGCGAGAGAACCCGGGCGCTGCTCGGAGCCTTGACCGAGGGGAAAGCCATTAAGCCGGAGCAGCTGATCAAAGTCCTCGCCGATCGGGTCAAGGTCACCGACGACGATTCGCTGGTTTTTCTTAAAGAAGACGGCGAGGAAAGCTCAGTGGCAGACGGCGTCAAAAGCTGGCTGGAAGCCAATCCCGAGTTTCTGATTAACAACCAGATTCCCGGCGGCGGATCTGCGAACGGGGGCGGGAAAGGAGCTCAAGCCGGGAGCTTCGGCAAAGAACTGGCGAAAGGAGCCAGCGTTGAGCAGACCCCGGCCATGCAAAAAGCACAAGAAACATACTTCGGAAAAGGAGCGTAAAGAGACATGAAATTCGTACAGACCGATTATGCGGGGACCAAGAACATTCTGCGGTTCCCCGACCACTATGTGGCGGTTCCCGTCACAGTGGACGACACGGACATTGCCCTAAACGAAGACGGCAAGAAGATCGTCCCGGCCGGGACGATCGTCGGCGGGGTTGGCGGCAAGGTTCTGGACGATCCCGACGCCATCAAAGTGGCGCATAAAAATGACGCCGGCGCCGAGGGAGTTCTATTGAACGACGCCGACGTAACCTATGGCCCCTGCGGAGCCGCGATGATCATTCACGGTTTCCCCGCCACCGGAACGCTGCCGGAAGCGCCGTCCGCCGAAGCGATTACGGCGTTGCAAGGCCGCATTGTTTTTGTGAAGTAAGGAAGACGAACAAACGAAAGGATGATTCATGAATGCCGAAAACAATTTTTGATTTGGTCAATGCCGCAGAAATCGGCGCGTACTATACCGAGACCGCGTCCAATCGAATTCCCTATCTGGGGGAACTGCTGTTTCCCGCGCAGAAGAAGTTGGGCCTGAACTTGGCCTGGATCAAGGGCAGCCAGGGTCTGCCGGTCGCGCTGGCCCCGGCCGCGTTCGATACGAAAGCTTCAGTGCGGGACCGCATCGGAGTTTCCCGGATTGAGACGGAGATGCCGTTCTTCCGGGAGTCCATGCGAATCGGCGAGCAGTTGCGGCAAGAGATTTTGAAGCTCCTTGAGAGTTCGAATCAAGATATCCTGAAACCGCTGATCGCCAGGATTTTCGACGACGTGAAAAACCTGGTCGACGGCGCTCCCGTCCAGGCCGAGCGGATGCGGATGCAGCTTCTTTCCCAGGGTACGATTAAAATTACCGAGAAGGGAATGCCATACAATTACGACTACAAAATGAAGGCATCCCAGAAAATCACGCTTTCGGAAGCCGAAAAATGGTCCGATACGGTCAATTCCGATCCGATCACCAACATCCTGGATATCATGGATTCCGTGGAGGATGAGACCGGCAACCGTCCCACCCGGGCCATTTGCACCCGGAAGACCTGGGGATACTTACTGCGTAACGAGAAGATTAAAAAGGACATGAATCCCATCGGCGGGACCAACATCATCATGACCGATTCCCTTCTCAAGCAATATTTCCTGGACAAGCTCGGATTGACGGTCGTGGTATACAACAAGAAATTCCTACTTAAAGTCGGCGGCACTTCGGAACAGTTCTTTCCCGACAACGTATTCACGCTGATCCCGGACGGCAACCTGGGCAATACATGGTTTGGCACCACACCGGAAGAGGCCGACCTCATGACCGGCGCTTCCCAGGCCAAAGTTTCCATCGTCAATACCGGGACGGCCATCACCTCCTACGTGGAACCCCATCCGGTCAATGTCATGACGATCGTATCCACCATTGTCCTGCCGAGCTTCGAAGCCATCGACAGCGTGCGCATCCTAAAGGTGGCTTAATTGTCGTTTCATTATGGAGAGGCGAAAGCCTCTCCATCGTACTGGTGGGGGTGGCAGCGTGATACAGTTGAGCGATAATGACCTGGTTCGGTTGGTTAAGGCCTTCGAGAAGATGCCCAAGGCGACCCGGCGGCAAATGGTTCTGGCCATGAAGATCGCCACCCGGGATGCGGCGACGGTGGCCCGAGCCAAACATAATTTCATCTCCCGTTCGGGAGCCCTGGAGAGTTCCATTCAAGGCGGCGTCGTCAGCGAACACCCTCTAGTGGGCGAGGTCCGGGCCGGCGGCGCCCGCGCCAAACACGCCCGGTTCGTCCATGACGGCACCGGGGTGTACGCCGGGCATGAACCCTGGGTGATCCGGCCGGTCAACAAAAAGCGGCTGCGCTGGGTGGGGACGAATGGCCGGTTTGTCTTTGCCAAATCCGCCAGGCATTTCGGCCAACGCCCCGATCCGTTCCTGGCGAACGCCGTGGAATCCACCAAGCAACTGCGGCAGATGGTATTCCTCTCGAAAATTCGGCAAGCCGAAAAGGAGGCGGGACTTTGACATATATCACCCTGGAGCAAATCGAAGATTCGCTGCTGAAAAGCATCATGAAACAATCCGACATCGACGAGGCCAACGAACAAATTTCCTATCTCGCCGCTTCCAAGGGCATCAGCCTGACCCGCATCGTTACCCCGGTGTCCGTGAAGCTGCGCCGCTACGCCATTGCCTATGCCTGCATGATCCGCGCTAAATCATACTTCGGCCAACAGCCGCGGCAAATGCAAATGGACGGGGGCGGCGACGCCTACGAGCGCAAGTACAAGGCGTATTTGGCGGAGGTTGAGAAGCTGGAGAACGAATTGGTGGTTGAGGATTTTATCGGTTTCCGGTCCAAACCCCAGAGTTGCATTTCAATTCCTTTAGCGAGGGCGTGAAACCAATGTGGTGGCCAATCATTGCGAATATGCGGGACTTCTTCCGGAAAACGCTGGAGGGAGTCGCAATCGAAGCGGGAATCGGCGCCGACGTGAAAGCCTATCCCGCTATTTTTCTCTCTTGGGACGAGTCGGAAAGCCAACTGCACGGGCGGATCGGCGGAAAATGCGTCCTATACGTCGACGAATACGTGCAAAACCACGACCCGGACCCGGCCGCGGGTTACGCCAAACTCTACGATCTCCAGGAGCGGCGAAAGAAAGCACTGCTTGCTTGGTGGAAGGAGAACGACCTTCCCTTGGCGATCACCATCGCCGGGCAGAAAACCGTCAGCGACAACGGAATGTTTATGCCGGAATACGGCAGCCGAACCATGCTTCAAATCGAATGGAAAGTATAAGGAGGAATGAAGATTGAGCAGCCAACTGATTAACACGCCGAGCAGCGACAACCTGCTTCTCGGCGCGGGAGAGCTATTTTTCAACCGGTTCGATTCGGCCGGGAACCCGACCTATGAGCGGTCTCTGGGGGACGCCTCGGTGGTCAATCTCTCCACCGAAGTGGAGACCGTCGAGCACTATTCGTCCATGTCGGCCGACAAGGGGCTTTATGCCTCGGCCAACAAATCCACCAAGCCGACACTAAAAATCACCTTGCACGAGGCGGATCCCCTGAACCTGGCGCTGGGACTTTTGGGCGAAACCGCGATCGTCACCCAGGCGGCGGCCACCGGCAAAACCGCTCAGATTGCCAAAGCCGTCAAAGGCGGCTGGTTCCCACTGGGCTACCGCCGGGTCAAGAATGTGGTCGTCAAGGAAGCAGTCGGGACCGATCCGGAAAGTTACGTGCTTGACGTGGACTATTCCGTCGATCCGGCTACCGGGAGAATCCAAATCCTGCCCGACGGCGGCATTGAGGATGATACGGCGCTAACGGTCACCTTTGACCTTGAAGCTTATCAAGCCATCAAGGTGAGCGGCGGCAAGGCTCCGAAGATCCGGGGTTATCTGCGCTTTGTCGGCGATCCCACTCAGGGTCCGGCCTATGACGCCGAGTTTTGGCGGGTCACCATTTCCCCGGATGGCGAGATCGGACTGATTAGCGAGGATTTCGCCAGTTTCGGGCTGACCGTCAACATTGAGAACGACCGGAAGAACCATCCGGATGATCCGTACTACTACCTGATCAAAAAGAACTAATCGGAGGTAAAAACAATGGCAGAGAAAGACCCGGTACAAGAACTTTCGGTTCTTTTCCCGGCATCCTATGAACTTTCGTTGGGCGGAGAGAACATCACTCTCCGCCCTTTTAAAGCCGGCGCCTTGCCGAAACTGATCCCGGCCATGGCGCGTATGGCAAACGTCTTCATGGGGATCGACTGGCAAAAGGTCACCTTTGGCGCGACCGAGACGAAAGACGAGCACGGCAATGTCGGGGTGAAATTTAAGATTAGCCCGGAAACGTTCGAGGTCATCGCCACGATCTGCGAAGAAGGCGGAGAGACGTTTAAGGAGATCATCGCCCTGGCGGTCGGTAAAACGGCGGAATGGTTCGACGAACTCGACCTTGCCGAGGGGATCGAGCTGGCCGGCATGGTCATCCTGGCGAACCAGGATTTTTTCGCGAAGCGCCTGATGGAAGTCCTAAACAGGCTCGTCAAAGCCAAGGGGGAACAAGACGCGTCACGTGGGCCGAAGCCTTCCAAGAGCTGATCGCCAACGGACATGACAAGCAGGCGCTCCCCGAATACACAATCTCGGAAGTCTTTGCTTACCTGGAGGCCGTCGCGTCCAACCGGGAGCGGAAGCTGGCCGAGTTCATTACCGCCGTCAATACGGGCGTATGGGGCGATAAAAAGAGCATTGACAAAGTGATTCATGCCCTGCTGGAAGGAGGAAGCTAATTGGCCGAGACCATTTCAATACAGATCACCGCGGAAAACGAGAATTTGCTGAAGGTTGTCAACTCGACAATTTCGTCATTGAAAAACCTGGGCCTAAAAGTTAATCAATTGGACTCGGCCGGGAACTCCGCCGGGAAGCTATCGGATGGCCTTTCAAAGGTCAACTCGTCCTCCCGGCTCGCAGCCGGCGGAATCAATGTATTGGCGTTAAATTTGTCCAGTTTTATCAATATCGCCAATGGGGTAGTTTCCGTTGTCGAGACTATCGGCAGAGCTATTGGTAGCGTCGTTGAACCGATGATTACTTTCAACGCCAGGACCCAGGATGCGATGACCGCCTTCACCCAGATGTTGGGCAGTGCCGAAGCCGCAGAAGTTTTCATCGAAAAAATCGATAAATTCGCCAGCGAAACCAATTTTGAAACGCAACCCCTGACCGACATGTCGCAAAAGATGCTGGCGGTGGGCTTTGCGGCCGATCAGGTGATTCCCACCCTCACCGGCATTGGAAACGCCGTGGCCGGACTCGGGGGAAGCGCCGAAAAGCTCGACCGGGTTTCGACCGCTATTGCCCAGATTAAATCCAAGGGCCGGGTCCAGGGCGAGGAACTGCTGCAGATGATGGAGGCGGGCATTCCCGCCGCCGATATCCTGCAGGAAAAATTGGGGTTGACCGCGGAGCAGGTCGGGAATATCGGCAACGAATCTGTCGATGCCGACAAGGCGATCCAAGCGCTCATCGAGGGGATGAACGAACGGTTCCCGGACATGATGAAAAAGCAAAGCGACAACTTCAACGGGATGATCTCCACGATTAAAGACAATGTCGCTTTGATCACCCGGGAGATCGGGAAACCCGTCTTCGAGCTCGCCAATAGTTGGGTGAAAAGCATGCGGGACGCATCCAGTCAAATCCTCAGTGCCATCAAAGACGGAGACATCGCAAGAGCCTTTCGAGACATGATACCCGCGGAAATTTTTGACGAATTGCGGGACATCAAAGCCCAATGGGACATTTTTGTTGCCGATGTCAAACGGTTAATGGCAACGCTAAGTTCCGCATCATCCGGCGCTCTAAAATCATTGGGGGAGTCGTTCCTTCAGATCCTTCCTTCACTTGTAAAAGTGGCTGACATCATGGTAAACATCGCAAACGCGATAGCTCCGGCGTTTATCGCGATTCTCCGGGTGGTGGCCGACGTCTTAAAAGCGGCGACCGGTCATACGGACAACCTGGTAGTCGCGCTTGGAACTTTCATCATCGTGAAGCAAGTTACATCCTGGATCGGCGGACTGATTAAGGCTTATGGTTCTTTGAAGGCCGCCATGATAGCCATCACGCGAATCGAAGTCTTCCAAACCATGCTGACGGGCGTAATGAGCGCCATCCGGGGAGTTAAAAACCTGGAGACCGCAGTCATGGCGTTACGGATGGCTTTTCTTAATTTGGGCAAGTCCAACATTATTCTGTTGCTTTTATCCGCTGCCGGATTGCTCTTCGGCGATAAGATCATGGATTTTATCGAATCCAAATTGAGCAGCAAGCCGGCGAATCCGAAACCCCGTCCGAAGGAAAAGAAAGAACCCAAAGAACCCAAGGAAAATCCGCCTCCTAAACCTAGAAGAACTTCATCGAGCGGGCAGAGCGACGAGGCCCGGAGACTCGCCGAAGCGAAGGAGAATACCCGCGCCGCCGCCCTGGAGGCCGAGCTGAAAGTTCAGAACGAACTCCTGGCCCAAAAAGAAAAAGCCTTGGAAGATTCTTTTCAAAACGATGAAATTAAAATAAAGGAGTATTGGGATAACCGGATTAAGCTTGAGACTCAGGGTTTGAAGAATAAGGAAAAGCTGTTAAAGCAGCAGCTTGAAGACGCCAAGAATCGGAAGGCCAGGGCTACAAATGCGGTTGATAAGGAAAACGCCCAAAAAGACATCAACGACATTCAAGGCAATATCAACCTCAACAAAGTTAAGCAAAAAGGAATTGTTGAAGAATTCACCCGCAGACGCGACCGGGAACTCAAGGAATTAAGCGATGCGTTAGCGGAGGCGCAGTTTGAAACCGAACAAACCAAGCTCGAAGCGGCCGCCAGAACCCAAGAAGAACAACTCAACCAGCAGTCCCAGGAACTCGATGACGCGCTGGAACATCAAAAGATCTCCATTAAGAAATATTGGGATGAGCGGCTGGCGATTGAGACCAAAAGCCTACGTACCGAAAAAAGCTTGCGGCAGCACGAGCTTGAGGCTGCGCAGAAACAACTGGATCAGACCCCGGGCGAGGTAGACAAGGAGAAGATCCGGCAAAAGATTGAAGCCCTTAAAGGCGATATCCAAGTTATCGACGCTCAAATCGACGGGTTACCCAAGGTCTTCAAGCGGAATTACGAGCGAGACATCGCCGATCTGGATGAAGCGGTGAAAAACGCCCAGCTGCAATTGGCGGAAGCGACCGGCCAGGGGTTGAAAGAACGGCTTGAGGCCGTGGCTGAAGAATATGAAAAGCTGATCGCAGAATTAAAAAAGAATGGTAAAGAAAAAGAAGTAGATATCGTTATCAAACTGAAAGGCGTTGAGGAAGCCAAGCTTCAGTTCGAAGACACCATGCGCCAGCTGCAACAGTTGGAGAACGAGCGGCAACTATCCCAGCAATGGATTGATCTCCAGGCGGATCAGGGCCAGATGTCGGAACTGGAGGCCGAATACGCCAAATACTGGGA
Source organism: Hydrogenispora ethanolica (assembly GCF_004340685.1). NCBI lineage: Bacteria > Bacillati > Bacillota > Hydrogenispora > Hydrogenispora ethanolica. The sequence goes on from NZ_SLUN01000004.1 coordinate 170,819, forward strand.
TGATAAGGCATATGCCGAGCAGCTCCGGGATCGGATTCAGGATTTAAGTAAAAACGTCGTAACCGACGAGGACCAGAACCAACTGGACCAGTTGCAACTGCGACTGCAAGCCATCGACGGCCAATTGGCGCCGATTGAAGCGAGGTTTAAATCGACATTCCAAGACAGCCTTACCGATTTACTGGCCGGAGGGATCGACGACTGCAAGAGCCTGGGCGACGCCTTCAAGAAACTCGGTTCAACCGTCATCAACGAACTTCGGAAGATGGCCGCCCAGGAACTGACGAGCAAGATCACCAAAGGCCTCTTCGGATCGGGCGATGGGGATGGCGGGCTGTTTGGCAACCTGTTCGGGGGATCCGGCGGAGGCGGATGGCTGAGCGGTTTGTTCGGGTTCGCCGGGGGCGGCCAGGTATCGGGGTCGGGAACCGGCACCTCCGATTCCATCCTCGCCAAACTCTCCAACGGCGAATGGGTGATGCGGGCGGCGGCGGTTAAACACTACGGCCCCCGGCTGATGGACGCCATCAACCGGATGAGCATCCCCCGGACATCCATCCCCCGGTTCGCCACCGGCGGGCTGGTCGGTGACCGGACGCTTACCGCCAATTTCGACCCGAAGAACATCATCAACTTGGAGATGGTCAATCTGGTGGATTACGGAGTTTTCGACCGCTATCTGGAATCGAGCACCGGGAAACGGAAGTTTCTCAATATTCTCTCGGATAAGCGGGACAGCATAAGGAAGGTGATTTTCTAATGCCCTATGAGACGGGAACAGTCAACAGCCATCGGGCGCTACTCGATCGGATTCGGGATTACGTTTCGGACGAGGAGATTATGGGCGCCGAAAAGTGGGAGGTTGTGCGAGACACTGCAGCAGAATTGATTCTAAAAGGTCCTGGCGAATCCGGCCAGGACCAAATTTTTGTCGGGGCGCGGATTTTTGAGAGCTCCCCGAACCCGGAGTATTATAACCTGCTATTGAACGGTTTCGTCGGATACGATCCGAAGCTGGCGTTTATGGATCAGCCCGGAGGTATCCCTGAGGACTTTCAGCCCCAGATACCGCTGGTGAAAGACTCGCAGATCAAGTATTGGCTGGTCGCAAGCGGCCGGCGGATCATTGTCATTGCCAAAATCGGAACCCAGTATGAAGCGGGATATCTGGGCTTCATCCAACCCTATGGACTGGACGGCCAATATCCGTACCCGCTGGCCGTGGGCGGGAGTCTAGTGGGGCAGTATGCAACCTCAGGCGGATCCGCCAACGATTATCGATACACCCAACGGTACACCGATCACCGCCATTTTTGCGATCCCGGATGCGGAACATCCGCGGTAAATTTCAACAGCACTTTGCGGATTCGGCGAATCGACGGGAAATGGGCCGTTTTCCAAAACTATTCCGGCGGTTACTCCGGAACCAGCTATAGCGGAGATGTTCTGCGATCGAATTCCGGGTATGTGGTATGGCCCGGCATTTGCGGGAAATGTGAAAGCATGCTGCAAGCCATGGACGGGACCTATCATTTGTTCCCCTTTATGCTGGTGGAGAAGACGGACAATAACTGTCTCGGCCAGCTTGACGGCTGCTACTGGGTTACTGGAAGAGGTCTGGCGCCGGAAGATGTATTGACCATCGGGGCCGACACCTATCTTGCCGTCCCGAACGTCTGGCGAACCGGCGCCGGCGATTTTTGGGCGTTGCGCCTATCCTAAGGAGGAATCAGAGATGGCATATATCAATGGTACAGCGACTTCATCGGTCGATCTGCTCGACAAACTCCGGCAATTTTTAATCGCCAACGGTTGGACCGTCAATTTGTTCGAGGGCGACGACACCGGCCGGCGGCTTCATGTCCGGAAGGGGACGAACTACGTCAATTTCAAAGCGGCTGTGGGGAAACCCGTTTTCCCGAACGTATCGTCAACCACGGAAGCCGCCAACTACGGGATCGGCATCAATCCCTCCACCGGGTTCGATTCGACCCGGGATTGGCATTCGCAGCCGGGCGCCGCGGCGGATATGATGGACCGGCCGATCGGGGCGGCGATACAGCTTGCGAAAACCGGCGATATTGAATATCACCTTTTCAGCTTGTCCGAGCCGGATGCGGTTTTTGTGGTGGCGACCTCTGGTCCAATCAACACCGACCCCACGCAGAACACCTATCAGATGATGGTGTTTGGGAACCTCAACAAGATCGGGAGTTGGGACGGCGGCGAGTTTGCCGGAGCCTCCAAGCCGGGGTACTTTATGCCCGATAGCTTAGAGACTTCCCAAACGAGAATCTTCAGCCAGGCGGTCTATTCAACCTTGTTCGTCCGCGGCGACATCGACGCCTTCGCCAAGGGGTGGCTCTGCAACTGCGAGACCCAAACAACCGTGCAGCACGGCAATACCGGCAAGCGGGTCATCGGACTGCTGAAAGAAACGAATGGGGCGTTGACGCCCTACGCCTTGCCCAGTTACGATCTATTGCAATCCAAGGCCAACACGGTAGGGTACACCAGCAACGTCTTTAACGCCCTGTCCGTGAACCTGCCGTTCTATCTCCTGGCGCAGCGCGATCCGAATGCCGACAACATTTTCAGCCCGATCGGGACCATCCCGCACGCCTATTACTGCAACACGAAATACCTGGCGCCGGGCTCGGCCTACCCCATGGACTATGTCGACGGCAACGACTACAAGGTCTTTCCCTTTAGCAAAAAAGGATCAGCCATGGGATATGACGGAATCGCCATTCGATATCTGCCGTAAGGGGGCGTTCTGAGTTGCAAACCTATCCCGGATCCTTGCAGGGCGTGCCGTCGTTCTTACATCATCCCGGAATCAGCCAGGACCTGTCCGAAGCCGCCGGGCAATGGCCGGAACGGGCCTGGAGCGCACCCATTGAAGCTCCTGTTCGTAAGGCCGGCGTCAAATTTAAAACACCCGCGGAATATGTCGTAATCTTGAGCCCGGTCCCGGGACTTACCCGAGACTTGACCCAATTTACCCGGGATCTGTCTGGGCGGGCTTGGAGCGTCTCTGTCATTTCTACTCTAAGCAGGGGAATTGATAAATCCGGAGAGGTTGCCGAACCGCTGGGCGCGACTACCGGAGTCCCGCCGGTCGTTGGCCGGGCTCCAAGTTCGGACCTCTTACAGCTGGCGTTAGAGGGTTTTGTGGCTCACACGATTCACCGGGAAGCGGCGGAGTTGGCCCTGGCGGCGACCTTGTTCGGAGCGGACAGCGGCCTGTTTGGAACAGCGCCTTCGAACACCGGCATCATCGCAACGGGCGAGTCTTCCACCGTTCGGCGAAACCGCCAATCCTTCGGCGCAGTCAATCCGGTAACCGGGATTAACCGGGTGAATTGGAGCGGCAGCGGCGAGTTCTCCTTGCGGATTTACCGGGGCCTATCCCGCTGGCAGCGCAGATACGAGAGCATCACCGATCCCATTTTCCCCCTGATGCCGAACTGGCGGGACGGGATTACGGAACAGATCGAGTACTTGACGGATATCATTACCTCCTACGATGAGACCGAACAGCGGATCCGGGTACGGGACGAACCGCGCCGCAGCTTCGAGTATATGTTTACGGCCATGAACCGGGCGGAAATGGCGCTGTTGGAATCAACTATTTGGAAGCATCAGGGGAGCGAGCTCTGGTTGCCGCTCTGGACGGACGCCCGGTTCACGACGCACGCCATCCCCGACGGTGGGACCCAAGCGCGCGTCGAGACGGGGGCGTGGCTTGAACTCCAGGAAGACGGCTATGTCGTCTTGTATCAAGACCCGGTCCACTGGGAAATCAAGCGGGTGACCATCATCTATGACAGCGCCGTTTTCTTTCTGGTGCCGGTTCAGAAAACCTGGCCCCAGGGAACGCTTGTGATCCCCGTGGCGCGTGCGGTTCCGAGTGAGAAGATTACCGGACAAAAAGCGACGGCCGGCCTACTTGAGGCGCCGGTCCGGTTTGAGTTGGTGGTGAATCCGGATGCCTGATTATTTTGCAGGATATGAAATGTTTCTCGACGAGCCGAACCGGGTGGAAGATCTCCAGGACGACATCGTTCGGGCGGTCTTGCGGCGGGACCAGCGGATCGGAATGTTCTCGAATCAGCTCAAAACGGATCGGCCGCGCTACGCTAAAAATATTTCCTACACGTTGATGTCCCGCGAGACGATCGCCGCGCACAATGAATGGCTGGCGCGGCGGGCCGGGCGGCTGGTCCCGTTTTGGTTTCCCTCCTGGCAGATGGACATCGCTTTGGCCCGGGATATCGAGCCGGGCCAGTCCTCGATGCGGATTGAACATATGGGGTATACCCAGAACTATCTGCCGAGCCGGGGACGGCGGCGGATCATTCTGTTCCTGCGCGGGGGCGGTTATCTCACGGAATACATCATGACGGCGACCGATAACGGGGACGGCACGGAATCGCTCTATTTCAGCTCACCCTTTGGTGAACGGATCGCCATGGACGATGTAATCATGACGAGCTTCGTCTATCTGGTCCGGCTCGATACCGACCAGATCGCCAGGCGGTGGGAAACTCAAAGCATCATGACCGTCAGTTTCCCGGTCGTCGAAGTCGTCGGGGAGGCGGAGGAAATTGAATAGCCTTTTCAATCTCGAACTCAGCCGGTTCTCCAGCCGGCCCATCGAGTTGTATCATTTCAGCCAAAAAAACCAGCATTGGTACTTTACCAGCACGGCCTCAAAGCAGAGCTTCGGGGGAAACGTGTATGTGCCGGAGACGATCGCGAGCTCCAACCTCGAACAAAAAACCGACGACGGGGAAGGGTCCATCGACATTACCGTGTCGGATTCCAATCCCATTGCTTTGAAGTTCGCCTCCGGCGTGCCGGCCGCTCCGATATGGGTGGAGATTACGAGAATCCAGAAGGGGACGAGCGAGTATCAAAAATATTTCCGGGGGCAGATCGCTTTGGCGACTTTCAAGGGGAATTCGGGGGAAGCGACGCTCCAATGTAAACCGCCCTTGGCGGCGCTCGATTTTAAAATCCCCCGGAATCTCTATCAAACCTTCTGTAACCGGGTGCTCTATGACGAACGGTGCGGCGTGAATAGCGCCGCTTTTTCATGTCCAGCCACGATTACCGACATCCAGGGAGACCAGCTCATTCTCCCCGAACTTGCGGAGTATCCGGATGACTGGTTCGCTTTGGGCTATGTCCAGTATCAAGACACCTACCGAATGATCGTCGGAAACTCTGGAAAGGCGGTCCGGGTGTTGGCGATGGCGACGGGCTGGAAGGCCGGGACGAAGGTCACGGTCTATGCCGGCTGTGACCACCGTAAAGACACCTGCCGGGACAAGTTCAAGAATCTGGATAATTTCTTGGGGTGGTACACGATCCCCACCAAAAATCCATTTGAGGATGGTATCGGCTGATGGCGTTTCTTGCAGTTTTATTCCTCAACATTGTCCTGAGCTCGATCGCCGCGCTCCTGAAACCGAAGCCGAAATATGACGCTCCGAAACCGTCGGCCTTAAGCGACTTTCAAGCGCCGACGGCGGAAGAGGGTTTAAACATCCCGGTGGTATCCGGGACGGTGAAAGTGGAGAATCCAAATGTGGTATGGTATGGCGATCTGAGGAATGTCCCCATCGTGGACGAGGTGGTCATCGGCCGGAAGTATGGGTTGTTCGGGCCGAAGAAGAAAGAGAAGATCACGGTCGGCTACAAGTATTACATGGGGATGCAGCTGGTTTTATCCATGGGGGCGATTGATTCCCTGCTTGAAATCTGGGTGGGCGACAAACTGGCCTGGTCCGGCGATCTGGCTTGCCCCGAGAATGGCGATAAAGCGAGCATCTTGATTGACAACCCCTTGCTTTTCGGCAGCAAGGAAGAAGGCGGAGTCCAAGGGCAGATTGACGTCTACTTCGGGACCGACACCCAACGGCCCAATGATTATCTGGCGGAGAAGCTGGGGGAAGCCGTCCCCGCCTGGCGGGGGATTTGCTACGTGGTGCTCCGGGGCGTCTATATCGGCAATTCGACAAGCTTGAGAAACTGGTCGTTTGTCATGCGGCGCTTCCCCCGGGAGCTCGGCGGCGGGCGGCACGACATTCAGGGTGACGCTAATCCTGCAGAGATGATTTACGAACTGGCCACGAATCCGGTGTGGTCGATTGGGATGCCGCCGGATTTCCTGGACGCCGAAAATCTCCGGCAAATGGCGGAGGCCCTGGCCGGGGAAGAGTTCGGGCTGTCGATGCAATATAGCCAGCAATCGACGGCCAAAGAGTACCTTTACGATATTTTACGTCATATCGACGCGGTCATGTACCAGGATTATTCGGTGGGGAAATTGCGGTTTAAGCTAATCCGGCACGAAGAGGTTACCCCGGATACGATAGTGCTGGATCCCAGCAACACCAACAACGTGGAGTTGGTCCAAAGCGGCTGGTCGGAGACTTCAAACAACATCAAAATCCGCTATGTAGACCGGAGCAAGGGGTTTAAACAGGGCATCGCGCCCTTTCACGACGCGGCGAATATCGCCATTCGAAACGGCGAAATTGAGGAAGAGGTCATGGACTACCTCGGCCTATCCCGTCTTGATCTGGCGCAGCGGGTCGCCATGCGGTCCCTCAGAGTGCTCTCGTTGCCGCTGGCGAAAGTCCGGCTAGAGACCAACCGGATCGGGACGCAGCTTCTGCCGGGCTCAATCTTCGTTTTGAATTGGCCGCCGCTCGGGATCACAAACCGGGTGTTCCGCTGCACGGTTCCCAATTACGGGACCATCGAATCGGGTACAGTGGAGATTGAGGCGATCGAGGATGCGTTTGGGCTAGAGAGCGGCTTCTATCTGCCGCCGGACGGCGCGGAGAACTACTACAAGCCCCCGGCCCAAATCCCCGTTCAACGGCTTATTGAACTGCCCTACCAGGTTGCCGAGGGCGAGGAACGGTTCGTGGCCGCTTTGGCGGTTAACCCTGGCGATGCGTTCGGGTATCAGATTTGGAACGATGACGGAGATGGTTTTTCGCAGTCCGGCGTTGGGGATCTGTTTACCCCGGCGGGCATCCTGACGACCTCATATCCTCAGGCGACGGATGCAGTCGATGAAACCGGGATGGATTTGGAATCCCTCCAGGGAATGGATTATCTGCGGTCGGTCACGAACGATGCGATGATGTCCGGCGTGAATCTCCTACTGGTCGGGGATGAGATCATGGCCTGGCAGACTATTGAGAAGCTTGATGAGAGGCGGTACCGGATCCGCGGAATCGTCCGGGGCGTCATGGACACGGTTCCCCTGAATCACGAGTCTGGCGCCCTGGCCTGGTTTATCTCCGCCGGGACCGGACTTGTCACCCCGGAGGCGCTGGCGTCCGATCGCATGATTATTGCCAAGCTACTACCCTTCAATATGAACGGGGTGGCGGCGCTGGATGGAGCGGAGGCATCCAGTTTGACCACGCGGAGCCGGGCGTTCCGGCCCTACCCGCCGGGGCGGGTGCGGATCAACGGGCAAAGATATCCGGAGGTTGTAACGGGCGATGCGGCTATCACTTGGGCGCACCGCTACCGGGATCAGGCGGAGATCGTGACCCAGGACGCGGAGAGCACCGGCGATCCGGAAGGAACTTACACCGTCCGGGTTTATTCCGGCAATCAATTGAAACGAACGATCTCCGGATTAACAGGAACAGCGTTCGAATACACCGCGGCCGAACGGCTGGCCGATGAAACCGACGGTCTCAATCCGGTGAAGGTGGAGATTACGACGGTGGCGGCCGCGGGCGAAAGCTACTTGCCGCAAACGATGACTTTTGACATGGCGGGGTATGGAATGACTTATGGCAGATATTATGGAGGAGCGTAAATGTCGCAATTGACGAAGTTTTTAAAGCTGGCGTTTGGGTGGAAACTAGGCGAAAACGGCTGGAATGCGGAGATGGACAGCAACATCCAGAAGATCGATGCCGCGGTGGAGGGGCTGGAGGGGAAAGCACATTCTCATGAGAACAAAGCGTTGCTCGATGCTTACACCTACAGCAACGAACAGATCGGCCAGGCGGTTGCTGCTGCCGAGGGGGGAACCGCCGCTCCAACGGAGAATGAGAAAGCCGCTCTGGCGGGTACGAGCGGGGAGCCCAGCGATACGAACCGGTACGTTACCAACTCCGATCCGCGGCTGAGTGATGCCCGGACCCCGACGGCGCATAACCATGATGACCGGTATTTCACGGAGGCGGAACTCGCTTCCGCTGTGGATGGATCGAGCGGGGCCGATAAGATCGGGGCCACCGGGATCTCTGGTCTCACGGGAGCGACGGTCCAGACGGTGCTGGAGTCGCTAAAGACGGCGATTGACCAGAAGACCATGCCGACGGCTTCGGCCACGGTGCTCGGCGGGATTAAAGTGGGAGCCAATTTAAGCATTGATGCCAATGGGGTGCTGAGTGCCGAGGCGTCGTCTGGAGAATCCGGTCCGGCTTTTTCCAATGTACTTGTCGGCAGCACCACGATTCAAGCTGATTCGGCGGGTGATACGCTGGAGCTTGCGGCAGGGACGGGGATCACCTTGACTCCCGATGCCACGAATGATCGGGTGACGATCGCCGGTCACTCCAACGCCAACGACCCCACCGCCGATCAGAAAGCGGCGCTGGCCGGGACCAGCGGGACGCCGGGCAGTACGAATAAGTATGTGACGAATGCCGATCCGAGATTAAGCGATGCCAGGACGCCGGTAGCCCATACCCATGACGAGCGCTATTTTACCGAAACCGAATTAGGGGCGACGACTGACGGGGCCAGCGGCGCCGACATGATTGGCGCTACCGCGATCAGCGGGATCACTGGGGCCACTGTTCAAGCGGTGCTGGAATCGCTGAAAACTGCGATTGATCAAAAAACAGCTACGATTCCAATGGCTTCCGCTACGGTGCTCGGCGGAGTGAAGATTGGAGCCAATCTGAGCATTGACGCGAATGGGGTTTTAAGCGCGACAGCCTCCAATTCCGGTTCAGAAGTTCCGCTGGTGATTATGCCAAGAATGTTGGGGGTTTGGCCTTGGTTGGCAAAAAAGACAACTCATAATGCGTTTACTCTGAATCCTTTAATCGGGCTCTGTTGGGCAGTTGCCTTTGATGGTACGTACCTGTATGCTTCTGTAAATGGAAATCCATCTTCATTTGTCAAGATTGACCCAACAACGATGACAATCATTGCTAGCCTTGCGTTTGTTGGAAACGAAACCTTTAACACGCTTATTTTCGACGGTACCTACTTATATTCCACTTCAACCAAATTCAGATTCATTAAAATTAATCCTATAACAATGACAATTGTTGGTGAGTTTGACTTTACTTCTGAAGGAGCATACATTTTTTCCTTGGCCTTTGATGGCAAACACTTGTATGCCGGTTTGGCTACACAGCCAGCGAAAATCGTTAAAATTGATCCGGAAGCAATGACAAAGGTTGGGGATACGCTTACCATTACAGACGGGAACAGTTGCGCTGGCCTTGTCTTTGATGGTACGTACCTGTATGCCGGATTAATATCGTCGCCGTTGAAAGTTGTAAAAATCAATCCGGCGACGATGACAAAAGTTGCAACTTTTACTGCAGCTTCGGACGAGAATCGCTGTAACGCTCTTTTTTTTGATGGCACTTATTTATATGTCGGGTCAAATACGCAGCCGGCGAAAATCATTAAAATTGATCCGGTGACAATGATAAAAGTTGGCGCCACGCTTAGCCTGGCTACAGGAGAGGACTACTGCGGCCCAATTACTTTTGACGGCGTGTCCTTGTATGTAGGGTTAAGAACATCACCGGCAAAGCTTGTAAAAATCGATCCGGCAACCATGACAAAAGTCGGTGCTACGCTGACCATGGATGGCGGGATTGATCGAGCTGGCATGCTTACTTGTGATGGCACATACGTGTATTTCGGGTTACATACGTCACCGACCAAGATCTATAAGCGGGACGTATTCTCCAGTTTTATTTAAAGGAGATGGGCGAAATATTGACAGGGAGATGAGGGGATGGAAGACCAGCAGGTCTTTTTTCATTTTCTACGGCGGCTCGGCGAGTTCCCGGTTACGAAATTGGTGACCGGGTTTTTTATTTGCTGAAATCAAACGAAAGGGGAAAAGGAATGGAAGATTATCAAACGTTTGTGCATTTCATGCGACGGCTGGGGGAGTTTCCGCTGGCCAAGATCGTGGCTGGGGTCGGCTTATGGCTGCTGAAGTTGCTCTTCGGGCCGGTCTTCCGGCCGGTCTATGGCACGGTGATCCTGTTGTGGCTGGCAGATTTCGCGACCGGGTTCTATCACGCCCGGGCTAATCCGGCGATCGTGCCAGAGAGCCGCCGCCTCTATCATGGCCTGGTGAAACTGGGGATCTATTTGCTCCTGTTGATTTTGGGGAACTTCTGCAGCCAAACTGAGCTAACCATTGTCATTCAGACCATCATTGAGGCTTTCATTATTTTGACCGAGAGCTACTCGATCTTGGAGAACATCCAGAAAATCTGCGTCTTGAAGGGCTGGCCCGCGCCGTTGATTGACCAGATCATGAAGACGATCCGGGGCCGGTTGGGTGAGTTGGAGGAAAAACAGAATGACAAAATCTGATTTCATACGGCAAATGGAACTGGCTTGGCAGCAGGCAACGGCCTTGGGGATCAACATCAACAAGGCCGTTGTTTTTGCTCAGGCGGCGTTGGAATCGGGCTGGGGTAATTCGGGGCTGGCTCAGAAAGCTAACAATCTATTTGGAATTAAGGCGGCCAAGGCTTGGAATGGGCAAACGCTGGCGCTTCCGACAAAGGAATGGAGCAGGGAACGCGGATGGTATACGACGTCCGCGAACTGGTGTAAATGGCCCGACTGGTCAGGGTGCATCGTTTACTATGCTGGGATGTTGAAGCGGTTATCCTGGTTCCGAGATGCCTTGCAACACGTCAACTGTGCCGATGATTTTCTCCGGGCGCTCCTTCCGGAGCCGGGGCAGCCGGGATGGGCTACCGATCCTAATTATTTTTCGAAGGTCCGGATGGTCGGGGCCAAGATTGAAAGGCTGGGTGGGCCGAAGTGGATATGAAAAAGTATCTGGTAGGCGCATTAATCGGCGCTCTCGCGGTTGTCTCAGCGGGTGCGTTTTTTTATTTCTGGCCCCGGCCCGATCCGGTCCGAACTGAGATCCCCAGGAAAACTGTAGTTGAAAACCCAAACAGGGAACAAAAACGGCAGGCGGACGTTAAATTGAGTAAGGAGAGTGAGACCAGGCTCTCCGGAAAAGCGCACACCCCCATTACCTCCCTTTTAAAACCCGGCGATTCGGTAGAAGTACCAGTCGCCGGGTTTGTTTCTACTGTTTACAAGGATGCGGACACCGGCGAGGTAGTTGGGCAAGGCGAGCATTCGGTAGTGGGGAAAACCACTGTGACGGTCGAAGATGGCGGCGGAATCCGGGCGGATACGGAATTTGATGATTCAGTTGAAATAGCTGTGTCGGTGCCGGAAAATGAGAAACGGTGGCGGGTTGGGTTCATGGCCGGGATAGATACGCATGGAGACTTTAAAAGGGTGGCGTATGGTCAATATGACGTTTGGCAGCAGACGTGGAAACGGATCAGTCTGGCCGTGCCGGTGCGGGCGGAGTGGGAAAGGCGGGATGGGCAGGATGACCTAAGGGCGATGGTCGGAGTTGAATTTCGATTTTGACCTCATATGATGGATAGTCAAATAATCTCTCTAAAATCTCTGTATTGCAAAAGCCCTCATTCCTTTCGGAGTGGGGGCTTTTTTAATTTTAGTCGAACAAATTCAACACATATTAATTACTTGAAATCAATGATATCGTGCTATAATATTAACGATAGGTAATTAAAAAGGATTTGCTGTTATAGGATGAAGAGGAGGCGGGCAATTTGTTCTAAGTTTCGGGGAACTCTTGCCGATTAAAATAGTAAGAACCAATTGGAACTCATTGGAACCAATTCGAACACAAACCGAACAAAATGTTAAATTTTGGACTGAGAGGAAGGAACTTTAGTAAAGTAGTTTACCATTACTATCTAAAGTGGTAAAATAATAAACGTTTATCTTTTCTTTTTGGTTATACTAAGCATTATTCATGCCATATAATGGATGGGTGATGCTTTGTGAAAAAAAGAAAGGTAAAAAAGAAGGGGGTAAGGAATATGGCTGGCGCAACACTTCGGATTGTAGAGCCAGAAAAAAAACAGCAAAGCCCTAGCTGGCCCAAACATATCCCAATGCCCAGCGATGAAGATCTTGAGTTCTTGTCAGATATGAGCAAACGAGAAACAGGGTCTGCTTTTTTCGATGTAAAAAGAAGGGGTGATAACAACGACTGACCTACCTCTTTTGATTTCAGACGAAAAAATTATTCGAGGGAAAATATTTCGGGCTGCTTTTCCGTATTTAGAAGAGCGTCCGCTAGAGTTTTTTGAAAAATGTTCAGAGTGTAATAAGTGCGCGAATGCTACTTGCGGGCAAAATTATTGCGGAAGGGTAACATCAAAACCTGATGGATTTGAAGAACAAGACGATGCTCCGGTATATGTAATTAATCGTTTTAAAGCAAGATATGCTATCATTTTAAGTACGGAAGTGCTTAACCAAAATAAAAGGTGGTCAAGCGTTTTAGTAGCTCCGATTGTTGGAATTCATGATGATGAGTTGGACAAGCCACGTGTTAAAAAAATTATTAGCAGGGACCCTTCTTATTTTACAGCCCATTATTTAGAACCTTCTGTTACTGGTATGCATTGCTTTATAGATCTTAGTCGTATTGGCCCGATTCCCAAAAGTTGGCTATTGCAAGAAAAATCAGCAGAATTACAAGAAACCGATTTTGAAGTTATATCTAAAAAGATAGGCCTTGTGCTAGCCCAGAATAAGCTTGAACAGTGTGAAGAATGTGCAAAAAAACTTTGTGAAAATTGTGATATTAAACAAGAAGTCGAAGAGCTAAGAAAGCAACTTGAAAAAGGTGCTTAATATATGTCATTGTCAAAATCATAAATATTTTGCCCACTTACAGTGGGCTTTTTTATTTTTCTCAAAACGCCTTCTTCACAATATAGGTCACGATCCCCCACACGGCGAACTCGTCATCCTCTTTGACCTCGATTGGCTCATACTCCGGATTGGCCGGCATGAGGAAAACCCGATTTCCGCTTTTCATTATCCGCTTCAGCGTAAACTCTCCATTGATGCAACAAACCGCCATAGCACCATCCCGGTACTCCAGCGACTTGTCAATCACTAGTAGATCCCCGTCCTCCGCGCCGGCGTCTTTCATGGAATTCCCGTTGACTCGGCCGTAAAAAGTCGATACCGGATTCTTAACGACGACTTCATTCAAGTCGAGGATATTTTCAAGATAATCCTCTGCCGGGGAGGGGAATCCGGCGGTTACCTGGTGGCCTACGTATGGTAGGCCCGACTTGGAGAGCGTCTCGGCAGAGTGAATGATTAAGCTCATTCTGGATTATCCTTTCCCTTTGGCAAACATACGTTCGATAAAATTAGTATAATATGAATAGCTCAAATTTTAAAGTGGATAATTTTGGATTGTATGGAAGGGTCTTTGGAGGAATGTGGAAATATTTGCCTTAATGAACAATCCCCGAAATGGGATATTTTTTTATAATTTTTGTTGCTTTTAGCAACATATCATGTTATAATAAAAATGTAGAAAGGAGGTGAAAAGGTGCTTGGTATAATAAAGGAAGTGCTTGAAATCTTGCTAACACTACTCGCGATAGTGAAAGCGCTAAAGGAAATCAAGCACTCCAAGCGTCGAAAGTCCTCCAGACGGAGACGCTAACCACCGGGGAGGGAAACCTCCCTCCCCCTTATTATACCATGTAGGCCGGAGAATATGAAGAAAATTAGCACGCTCGATTGGGTAATGCTGGCGTTGATCGTTCTTTCGCTGCTTGATCTGGACTATCAAAGGGTTTCATTGCTACAAGTTGTCAAGCTTGGTTTAATGGCAGTTTGGGTAACTTTATTCGCGCTGAAAGTAAAAAGGTAACCGGGAGCCGATCCCGGCTTCCGGTTACCTCAGGAGGTAAAGCATGTTAATTCTTTACGGCCAAAAAGAATTTGCCGAAGCCATAGGATGGGACGACCGAAAACTACGGGTTTATTATCAACGCGGGAAATTACCCGAACCTTTTGCTATGGTAGGGGATAGGCCGGCATGGACGAAAGAACAAGTCGAAGAATTCAAGAAAATACTAACCGGGCAATGACCCGGTTTATTTTTTGTCCTCAATTTGGTGAAGTGGCTTCAATTCCCCGATTTCCTTTTGGATCCTTTCAACATCTTCTTTTTTAACCCACGACTTACCGGCCTTTTTGTAAATTGGCAATCTCCCAGCCTTCGACCACCGGTAAATGGTCGATCGGTCAACCTCTAAAATAATCACAGCGTCATTGATATGCATCAGCTCATCCAATCCGATCACCTCGCTTAGATTGTAGCATCTTTTGCGTTTGTTGTAAATGTTGAAAATATCTCTTTACAACAAAAACTACATATGCTACAATTAAGACAGTTAAGATAAGTAAATCAAGAGGGAGCGCTGAAGGATGAAGGCTGGCGATTATATTTACACTCCGAGATTTTGTTCAGTAAAAATTAAAAAGGTTTATAAAGACGAAGGTCAAGCCCGAAAAGATGGATTTTATGAACCGACGTATTATAAAGATGGACAATACAAAATTTATGGAAAGCATACCGGAACAAACACCATGGATTTTGCAGCCATCCAAATCTAACCCGGCCCAGCGCCGGTCCCGTCCGGGCAAAGCCCGCTGAGGAGTCCGTGGAAGTCGGACGAAACGGGGATTAGAAGAAGGGAGGTTATGACAATATGACCACAAACACTATCAAAGCAGATCGTGTCAAAAAACTACTGTACAAGCGGCCGGCTCTAGCTATACTGGGCTACGATATGATCACCAGTGAACTGTATGAAATTCAATCGGCTTGCGGAGATGTACAGTGGTTTATTGATAGCGACGATGATACGTTGCTTAACGCTCTCGACGGAAACGAAGAGGACGAATACGAGTTCCGCATGGCTTTTTCGGATTTAATTGCCAAAGCGGATGCTCTAGATAATGCAATGAGGGACAGCGTTGTCAGAGAAATGTTTGATGACTGTACGGTTTCATTAATCGGAAACCGCTACAAAACGATTGGATATGACAGCATGGAAGAGGATTATTTTTCGCTCACGTCATTTGAGCAAGAGTTGGCTTTCACCGAGAGTGGCCAAAGGCTGATGCGTAAAACGAAACAAGAGATGATTGCGAGCATCGGCCAATGTCTCGGTGTAACTATTGCATTCCTTGACCTGCGTCAGGCCTATGATTACCTGAAGGCGACGTTAGACATTCTGCGGGATGAGAATACATCAATACTCCAGACGATAAAAGCAATCGAGGACGCCTATTGTGATGCCGAAAAGGAAAATTTTGCATACTATCACAATGAAAGCAAACGGTTTGATCTGCTGCTATCATCCATTCCGGATAGGATATGGATTGAATGATATATTTAACACCCGAAGATTAACAGGCCCCCGGTCATCCGGGGTAATGCGGGGGCCTCATCCGAACCAGAGGCGGAAAGGAGATAATGAAAATGTTAAATCCACTTAGACACTTAGAAGCAATAAAATGTAGATTAATAGCGGAGAACGCTAAAGATTTATCAGATAACGAGCTTTACCGCTGCCTTTCTGGTTGTGTTGGTGCTCATATGTTAATTCCTTTAGCCATTAAATATCGCGATGACGGATATTTAAACCTCTAATTAATTCGCAGACGGGGCCGGGGAACCCGGTTAATGTAGCGGCCAGGTCCGAATTAGGTTCGGCCAACATTTTAGGCCTAACCTAAAAATGAAAACGATAAAGGGGGTTGTTTGATGATTAATGAAGAATTAGCAAGACGCAACAAAGAAAACCATAGCTTTTCGGATTATGTCCCTGGTAGTGCGACAAATGAGTACAATCAAGTGATAGCGAAAGCGACCCAAAAAATAGAAGCAGCCAAGCTAATAGTTTCTGATGAAAACAAGGCCCGGCTTGATACCCTACTTGAACGGTATAAAGTAAAATATGCTGAATGGATAAACAACTCGAATGCGAACGGTGCTCGGCATGTTAGCGTAATGATTTCAGGATCGTCAAATTACCCAATGGGTAAACACGAGAAGTATTTAAGCCGCGAAAGAACACTTTGGGGAGAATATGACCATATCAAAGACATGATCAATGACGGTATTTCCCGAATTATCAATTGCGAACGGATTATCAGTTCCGACAATCCTAATGCCATTGAACTTTTGAAAGAAAAAATCGCTAAATTGGAACGTAATCAAGAAATGATGAAAGCGGCCAATAAAATTATTCGCTCCAAATCCGAAATGTCCGATAAAATTAATTCTCTTGTCGAAGTTGGTTTTACCGAAGAACAGGCCGAAAAATTGTTTGTCCCGGATTGTTATGGCGGTATTGGTTTTGAACCGTTTGAGTTAACCAATAATAGCGCGAACATTCGGCGTCTGAAGCAGCGTCTAGAAGGTCTTGAAAGGAAGCACAATGATTCCCCAACCGAGAAAGAAACGGACGGAATTAAAATTTTCGAAAACGTAGAGGCCAATCGTGTTCAAATCTTCTTCCCTTCGATTCCGGCTTCAAATGTCAGAAATTATCTAAAATCGAATGGTTTTCACTGGTCGCCCTCTAACAGTTGTTGGCAACGAATGCGATCTGTTCAAGCGTCTCATATTGCCGAAAAGGTTATCGAAATGGTTTGATAGCGTTCCATCCGATAACCCGGCCCTCTGATCGGGCTCTAATTTGAGAAAGCTGGTGATACCATGCGGCTCATATTCGTTTGTGCGAAATGTGGCAAATCAATCATGGTCGAGGAAAAAATTTATGATCGGGTATATGCCAGGCAACAGCTATGCTTGAGCTGCCGAGGAAACAAGGCGGTGGATAAAGCCGATAAAAGCAGGTGATACCTTCAATTTTTCTTTATTCCAAAATAAATTTTTTAAATACTATAAATACGAAGGAGGAAAAACCTTGTCAAACCAAGAACAAACCGTTATTATCGTCGATTCCGGGCGGCAATTTGTTAAGGCGATTTGCGGCCAAACTTTACGCCTAATCCCATCCGTCGTCGCTCCAGCCCGAGAGTTCCGCATGGATCTCAACCTCTCGGATCCGAAGTATCATTGGGTGGCCATCGATGGCCAAGAATACTTCGTCGGCGCTCTGGCCCTGGAGCAATCAAAGGACGCCGCCCAAGAGCGCGACCCGGACAAGACGAACCGAAACAATCACATCTTGGTTGTCACGGCCTGCGCGTCATTTCTGCACAGAAGCGACGAACAAGTTACCCTTCTGACCAACTGCCCGGCGCGGGATTGGCGGCGCCAGAAGGACCATATCCGACAGGCTTTCCTCGGCCGCTATACGGTGACCAAGAAGGCTGGGCCGGACCGGGAAACAGTCGATTTTACGATCGGCGATGTCAAAGTGCTTCCCGAGGGTGCCATGGCCTATTTCGGATATGTCTATGACGATGAGAACATGGTCCAGCTTCACCCCGAGTTTCTGAAAGCCAATGTCTTAGTTTTGGAATGCGGCGATCAGACTATCAACTACATATCCATGATGCGCGGCGTGTATCGGGATGATGACTGCGGAAGCCTCGATCTCGGCCTATACAACGCCCACGCTGACGTACAAAAGTGGCTGGAATCCCAGGGAGTCGAAATCACACAGTCTGAATTATCGCGGGTCATTATCGGCCAAGAAGCGATTTACCGCGGCAAGAACATCATCGATTACCGATCGGCGCTCCGGGACGCTTACGCCGGGCTGGTCACCAAGATTTTGAACCAGCTCCAATCCAGGTTAAAATTTGGAAACTACCAGCACTTACTCTTGGCCGGCGGCGGCGCGGGTCCGCTCCGTGATGAATTGCAGCGGCGGCTTGGCGATCTGCTGGATATTCATTGCCCGGAAGATGCCCAGTGGCTTAATGCTTACGGTGCAAAGGTTATGTATGAATTGAATAGGAAGAAGGGATAAAAACCAGTGCCAACGTATCGCTATTTTGCTACTAAAACCAAAAGAAATGGCAGAAAGACAGTCCATGAATGTTTTGCAGGACTTGTCGGTACTGATACGACAATGGATGATCCGGAGATAGTAAAATTTATCGTAAAAGTTGTTATTAAACGCCATCCAGGAGCATATCTCCGAAAGTTTGTAGAAATAAAGGAGCAACAAGATGGGAAACCACCGACATAACAAAGATAACCCCAATGCTCGGCAAGTCCTAACCTGTTATTATTACCCAGACCATCCCCGGGCGAAAGAAATCGAAGATTGGCGGGAGCGGCACTCAACCGAGAAGATAACGAACGCCATTCTTGAGGCTATTCTGGAACAAAACGACCGGGAAACGCAATCCATCGAGAAGACTATCGATCTGGCCGCCGAGGTTGCCGCTCTACGGGAAGAAGTTGAAGAACTGAAGAAGCGGCCATTTACGGCGCCGGCCGCATCGGAGATTGGCGGAAACAAAGAGACGGAGGAAAACAGAGAGCCGGATCCGGATGTTGGTGGGTTTTTTGAGGATTGAGAAAAATTCCCCCTTTAGATAATATAACTAAAGGGGTTTTTCTTTGTCGGACTTAATTTATCGTGAATTCGTTTTTTAAGGAGAACTTTTATTGCCAATATATTGCGCTAACTAAAATGTCAAGCCCCAAGATATCGGGACTTGTTTTTACGTAAGAAAGAGTTATATAATTAGACCATCGAACACATGTTCGTAATAATCGTTAACCTTTTAAGCTTCCCCAGTTTAAAAGGTATTTCCCGCTTGTTAACGGAATGGTATAGGATTAGAATAAAATTGTTTACAGAACATATTACCTGGTAAAAGCTAAAAGTGAAAAAAGCCATAATAAGGAGAGGGGGAGAAGTAAGCTTGGTGGTCGATAGGAAAATACTCCTGTGGCACCAGGAGTATTTTCAAGGAGAATCTAATTTTACATAAGTCAGTAAGATGATATCACACTGACCTCCATGAGTCAACAGTGATATTAATGGGAGGACATGGAAGTGAAAAGTGATACGCATGGAGAGCGTAAAGTAATTGAGTTAACATACTATTACGAAAATGGCGAAATTTCCTTTGATTTTCATCAAATTATCCAAGCTATAGGCACTGATAAAGAACTGACCCTTAAGAAAAATAATACTGTTTGTTCAGCCAAAATTCTGTTCTAAGAATTTTTCTAAAAATGTGCCGTTGCAACTATAAATAAATTAAAACAGATACAAACAATAACAGTCCTTTTAGCTGGCAATTTTCAATTATGAAATAATGAAAATGTTGCTAAAACAACATGGCCCGGAGACTTCGAATCTGTAGGTCGGGGGTTCGAGCCCCTCCGGGCGCACCAGAAATGACAAGGACTTTCAAGACCGAAAGTTCTTTTTTATTTTAGTTTGGGAATTGCTTTGGGGAATGCTAACTAGCTTCTTTGTAATATTGCTCAAAGAAAGGTACAAATGAAAATTTATTCAAAAAAAGTAGCAATTTTTACTTTATTATTTGGTTTAAGTGGTGCGATATGGTTTTTTTATAATTTATTTGAAGATTGGTTTGTAACGAAGCAAAACACGGAGGCGCCGATATCCGCCATGATTCAAAGATACGCCAGAGATAAAAGCGATCTTAAATTAACGATTGGCGTGTTAAAATCGGACAAAATAAACTATAAGCTATTTGGCGCCAATTCAAAAGAATTGGAACCGGTTGAATACGAATATGAAATTGGTTCTATTTCGAAAACTTTTACCGCTTCCATGCTTTGCAAAGCAATTGCTGACGGCCGTGTAAATTTAGATGATTCTATAACAAAGTATCTGCCATTGGATTCTAATACCTTTTACCCAACGATTCTACATCTTGCAACTCATACGTCGGGGTATGGGGAATACCCATTTGACTCTTCTACATTATCCGAGAAAGAACAGGAAAAGATAAATGATGACTTTTACAAAAAGCGGCTTAACATCTATCGGGGAATCAATTCAGCATCGCTACTCGATAAGCTAAAATCGCATATTTTAAAAGACAAACCTTATGATTGGGAGTATTCTAATTTTGGCTTCGCAGTATTGGGTACGCTTCTTGGTGAAGTATATCATACCTCTTATAAATTACTGGCCGAAAATTTTATTGAAAACGACCTTGGCCTCACCAAAACTCGCCTTGGAAATGGCATAGGGAATCTGAGTCATTACTGGACCTGGAATGATGATGATGCATACTTTGCAGCGGGCGGATTTATATCCACTGTGACCGATTTATTGCAATACGGCCGGATGCACTTACATAATTCTCCGAATTATCTTGCTTTATCCCATAAAACCTATCGAACTTTCAAAAAAGCTGGATTCTCCATGGGGCTAGGATGGATTATTGACCCTCAAACCGGTTATTTATGGCACAACGGTGGTACATCATCATATAAAAGCTTTCTTGGCATCGACAAAGAGCATAAAACTGTGGTTGTGGTATTATCCAACTATCCTACAAACGATAATTCCAAAGAGGATGATGCTCTAGATATTTTAGGGTATAGGTTACTGGATAGTTTGAGCAATGACGATAGGGATGTTTTTAATGTGTTGGAATAGTATGCGTTTTTACAATCTACAGTAGTAATAGTAAATGATACATTCGAGAACTGAAGATTGGTGGAGGCAAGGAATCGAATTTCCGCCTGAAAGACTCTTTTCCACCTTTTATCCCGACCTCAGTTTTTTTCCCCGCAAATCCCAGCACTTGCAGCCAAATTAAGCCAAAGCAACTTCCGGACGCTATCTTTTTTTCGATTATACCAATCATGGACGACCAACTCCAATTCATTCACTTTCATGACCCCCATATCGAAATCATGGTATTGTTGAAGGACGGCCGATAATTGTTCCCGGTTTTTTAGGGCTTTTTTGAATCGAACAATGGTAGAATGGGCTGAAATGCTCTGGTATCTTTCCTTTAAAATTATACCGTATTCGGATGCCGTTTTTCTCGTCCGCCTCCGCAGTTTTTGAAGACCACCATCATCGTAACCCTTCACTAAAATAGCAGCGTTACTGGCGATGATCCCGTTAAATTGAACATCAAACGGCGATAAACCTTTCATGGCATTTTGCACTACCTTAATTGATTCCCTGATCATAGCATCATTTTTTTCAAACGATTCGGTGGCACTGATCAGATCCAGAATTGTGATATGCAAGTCTGTTTCCGGGTAAAAATACTGTTCGGATTCGATTTTTTGAATTTCTTCCGTTAAAAATTGAAAGCCTTGCGTTATTTCTCCTTTGATGGTTATCAATAGGGTCAAACCGAGTCTTTTATCCTGTCCCAGATTGTTTAAATGAGGATCGATTTTCTCTTGTCCGCTGCGGATCGCTTCCATGCCTTCCAAATTGATCGTAGTGTATAATGTTTCCAAATCTCCGGTTAATCGATCATTTTTATCCATCTCAGTAACCTTCCTGGTCCATCTGCCGGTATCAGTTCACCACGTTCGCCCCATCTTCCAAATAGGGCAGGGAAATTGAACTTGCGAAGGGATTCTGAGACCTTAATTCTGTAATAATTTTCAAAATTCCTACCGGATATTCAAAAACGCTTGAAAAAGTGTTTCGTCGGGTTCCTGCCGAGAGTAAAAGACTGATTGCTCAGTCTCTACAGACCGGTTTGACAACTGAGCGAGCATGCACGGCACTTTTGTGAACCAGCCCGGCAACCGTGCAAGTATCCTCCGTAACTGGGCGACCATGTACGGCTACTGTGTAAGGATGCACGGCAAGCGCGAGACCATGCACAGTTACTGTGGAAGCTTGCACGGTAACTGTGCGAACATCCTCCGTAATCGAGCGATCATGCACATGAACTGAGATAGCATGCACCGTAACGTTGCGAAATAGCGCAATATATTCATATCGATGCAAAAGTGCAACTGCCTCATTTGAATCAATCAAGGTTAATCGGGCAATGATAATAACATCGTAAATTTAGGGGATTTACACTCATGGAAAAGCCCGGATGAACCGATTGATAGATTAGAGAGCAAGTTAACAATAAAGAGAAGCCAAGTTAAAGAGGAAATATGCATAAGCGTTACGATCGCGGATATGAGCCATCCCATCGAGCGGAACCGATAACGGACCCAAGCCAAAAAATTCGATTGGAGAGGAATGCGCGGTATGAAAAAACCCTCCGGTTACTCTCGGCATTTGAAATTAATCAAGAATGAAACCCCGGCAGGGGAATCGCCATTGTCTGATGAAGAGCGAAGACAGCTTCTCGAACTTAGCGAGAAACTAAGGAATGCCGCCGTTGCTCTAAGTCAAGCAATGAACCCCTTGGTCGAACAGTTAACGCAATCCTGTCAAACGCTTTATGCCCAGTTTGAGGAGGTCTATCAAAAAGCGGGGATGCCTTACGGGGACTCCAAAGAGGGAATGATGAAGTGGATGAAAGAGCAGAAAGAGACATGCCGTCAAGCGGGCGAGCATCAACCGAAAAGACATTTGCATATCGTGAAATAACCGCCCGGTGAGGCGGTTATATAACTTCATGAGACCATCATATACGGCGGTGTCATGATATCGTTATGATAAAACCCGGCGCTGGTGGAGATACCAGTCGCCGGGTCTTTTACGGTTAAGACTTCAAGAAGCAGTTGACCGGCGGGAATACCGGGGGATTTCACCGCTCTGCCGGGCATCCGAGAAATGGAGCGGGCTTCGTTTGTCAATATGCAGCCGCAGCTGATGCAATGCCAACAGCGTTTGGCGATGCCCGATACTGACGATGGTCAGATCCTTCAATTTGGTTTGCAGAAGGCCATACATCGTCCGTTCCAGCGGTTCGTCCAGGGCCGATGTTGCTTCATCCAGGAATAACCATTGGGGCTGATGCAATAAAGCGCGGCCGAACGCGATTCGTTGCTGCTCTCCCAGGGAAAGAAGCTGGCTCCAGTTTTCGACGGTATCCAGGTATGGGATAAGTTCTTCCAATTGGCACTGGCTCAAGATCTCCTTGAGTCTATCGTCAGCCGCCGTCCCGGTTCCATACGGGTATAGCAACACTTCCCGGAGCGTGCCGAGGGGAAGATAGGGTTTCTGCGGCAGAAACAATATCTTTTCTCCCCGGGGGATACTGACCTTGCCTTCAGAAAAAGGCCAGATACCCGCGAAGGTTCGCATCAGGGTACTTTTCCCCGATCCCGAAGGACCGGTGATCAACAATGAGTCGCCTTTGCGAAGTTTCAATTCAAAATTGTCGAATAAGATCGCGCCATTGGGGAGACCCACCTTCAGCCCGGATACGGTGAACTGTGGTTCATTGCCGGCAATGAATTGAAACGCCGTCTGTTCCCGGCTGCTCTCGATGGAGTCGATCTGTTGATTGAAGCCGACCAGACGATTGAGAACGGCCTTCCACTCAGCCAGGGACGCGTAACTGCTGACAAAGAAAGAGAGGGAGTCCTGCACCTTGCCGAAGGCGGAAGCTGTCTGCACCAAACCGCCCAGCTGGATCTGACGGCTGAAAAAACGGGGGGCCGCCACCAGGAACGGAAAGATGATCGCAATCTGGCCGTAACAAGAGGTAAACCAGGTCAGCCTTTTTTGGCGCTTCATTAATTTGTAAAAGTTTTCAAACGTTTTCTTGAAACGGCCGGTGAAATTGCTTTCTTCTTGGGATTCTCCCTGATAAAAAGCAACGCTCTCACTATTTTCACGCAAGCGTACCAGGCTGAAACGAAAATCCGCTTCATAACGCTGTTGGTTAAAATTGAGTTTCACCAGCGGACGGCCGATTTTGGCGGTTAACCAGGTTCCAAGGATGGCATATCCGGCCGCGGTCCAGACCATATAACCGGGAATCGCGACTTTGCCCTGGGCCAATGGAATGGTCAATACGCCGGAGAGATTCCACAAGATCGCGGTAAACGAAATCAACGTGACCACCGCTTTCAAAAGGCCCAGGGAGAGCGTTAAGGTTGAAGACACAAATAAACGGATGTCTTCGCTAATCCGTTGGTCCGGGTTGTCGGAGCCATTGTTCTGCAGCTGCATCCGGTAATAATGCTGTTTCCGCAGCCAGTTTTGGAGATAATGCTCCGTCATCCAGCGACGCCAGCGGATCTCCAGCATTTGCTGGAAGTATAGCTCGTAGACGGCAACCAGGATGTAAATTCCGGCGAGAATCGAAAACGTGCCCAGCGCGCCGAAAAAAGCCTTTTGGTCATAACGTTGCAAGGCATTGTAAAAGCCGTTATTCCATTCATTCAACCGCACCAGCAAATAGACGTCCCCTAAATTCAGCGCGACGATAGCCGCCAATAAACCACCGGCCAGCCATCTTTCGGTCGAGCGCCAGTATTCACGGGTTAGCCCCCATCCCGCTTTGATAAACGAAATATCAAACTTCCGCATGTACGCATTCCTTCCGTGAGAATTGGTGATTTCCCGGCGGGTTATCAACCCATAAAAAAAACCGTTATTTTTCATAACGGGCCTTTTATCCGGGGAGTTGCAGGTTGATTATGCCATTTTTATCGAAACAGTGGGGTTTTTGAACGGCAAGTAAGTTGGAAAGTTTGGCGAGTTTATCGGACCGTCCGCCTCATCATCGGAGGCAAGAAAAAAGACTGATTGCTCAGTCCGAGGTTGCGATAGATTGGAGGCACAGAATTTAACTTGAATCAAGGACGGTTCCGTTTATGCTTGTTTACGGTTGAGCCTTACATCCAAGTCAATTTCGCCGATGTCGGTACAGATCCGGGCGCTGGATGACGATGGGGCGGAATCCTCGCTCACCTGGCCGTCAATCACAATTTTCGGCGGCAGGATGTCGCAGGAGACCTTTTTTTCGGAGAGGGCCATCAGCGCTTTGCCGCTGATGATATTGGTGATCTCGCCGATTGCGGAGGTAACAAAATCATCGACTTCCGGAAAATCCATGCCGCTCATGATTTTTACCATTTCAAGCGAGGTCTCTTTGGGGAAGTGGTAAATAATTTCTCCTTGCAGATCGCCGACCACGCCGATGGAAATATTGATTTTCCCGCTGGAGCCGGTATCTTCCTTCTTGCCATCCAGGACCTCCGAAATATGATTCAGGTCGAGCATCAGGGAGAATACGTCTTGCGTGGCATGGAAGAAGAGACGGTAAAGTTCGTCAGCCATTGCATTCCACCCCCTTCGCCTTGGCAAACGAGGCAATCTTTTGGTCTTCCGCCGCGACATGGTTGATGAGCCAGGCCAAAAGCTTGCCGGCAAATTGTTGCATCAGTTGCTCCTGATAACCCTCTTTTTCATATTGCTTGGCAATATTCACGACATACTCGACCATGTCGTTATGGATTTTCCGGTGCGCCTCGAATTCCAGATATCCGATTTTGCGCTGGTAAGCCTCTTCATCATGAAAGTGGGTTACCACGTAGTCTTTCATGAAATTCAGCGTTTGATTGACATTGTCCACTTTTTCTTCCCAGCGGACCGGTTTGCGTAAGGTTTCCACAAAATCGGTGACCCGGCTGAAAAGTTCCCGGTGCTGCGCATCGATCAGGGGAACCCCCAAATTATATTTTTCTTTCCAAATCATGGTTTCTTCCTTTCCAGCGGAGATTTTTTAAATCTTCGCTTTTGAAAGTAAAATTATAATTTTAATATATCAGGAAACATCGTAATTTTATATTGCTATCCGTTATTTTTTCAAAAATGTTAGAATAGACAGACGTTGACGGAGAAAATTGGAGCATCAATCTTTGCCCTCTGAAAAGCGCCCGGACTGGTTAAGTTTTTACCTTCGGATCCGAATAATGGTTGCGTTGTTTGACCGGATCAGTTCCCGGCTGGCGATCCGCACCAGGGAACATGGCGAACCCCCGCCGGTATAAACGATCTCCTTTTCCAGCACTTTCGGATCGACGAGAAACGTGGCGCAATAGCCGAAAGAGGGAACGCCGCCGCAAGGGAATCCCGTTTTTTCGAGAATTTCGTCCGCGGTGGCGGTTCGGGGCGGGTCCTCGCGCAAGGCTTTTCCGACCCGGGAGCGGCTGGCGCTATCCTCGCCCTTAACGATGGCCACAATGAGATTGCCTTCCCCGCTCACCAGGCAAATGTTTTTCACAAAATCTTCCGGAGAAGCGCCGGCGGCGCTCGCCGCTTCCTGGACCGAGTGGCAGGATTGGGTGAATATCAATTGTTCGGCTCGGATATGACGGGCCGTCATAAAGTCCTTGAGTTTCGCTTCGTAGCGATTCATCGATTTCCTCCGTTAAAATCCGGCATCTCAGCCAAAAGATCAGTCTACCCGTTAATTTCTATCCATTTGACCGGGTTCCTCCTCGAAGTTAGCAGCGGAAACAGAAAGTGGATGAAGCGGACATAGGGGGCGCCTTTGCGGCATATTCCGGGCTTCTCCACGATCGGGGTTTCGTTCGGATGGCTGGCAACTCATATTTTGTCGCTTGAAAATGAGGTATTGTCGCTATTCATGATTGCGGATCTCCTTTACAATAAGAAAAGTAAGGCGGTTGGGGGCAAAAGAAACGATAGAACGGCATCCTTTCGTTATGACAATCATCAAATTACTCCTTTTCGTTGTCTCATTCGTTACAGAATGAGTCTTTTTTTTATTTCCATTCGGCCACTCGCTTTGCGGCTCGTCGGCTGAAGCCGTAATGCCGAGGCGAAGCCCGATCCTATAGTGCCTCCAGGCATTTGTTTCACACGGTCTGGAAGCCATGTGATAAAGTCCTCAAATTCGGAATCACTCTTTCAAAGGATAAAAAATCGACTTTATCACTTGCTTCTCTGAGCTTTTGTGTTCACCCTGGCCTTCGGACAGGGTTTATCACAACGCTTCTAGGAAGGATCCCTTGACTTCCCCCCGGAAATTGGGTACAATTAAATCATCCATTCAACCCGTATGACTGGCGGAAACAGTGGGTCACCACGAGGGAATACGGGAATCGTTTTTAGCCGGCCGCCTGGGCACAATATGCCTGGGCGGCTTTTTTATTGGGCTGTCCATAAAGGAGGAAGAGATGATGGAGCCATGGCGGGATTTTAACGGTCAGGTTTGGCGCGATCGAATCGATGTGGCGGAGTTTGTACGGGATAACTATCAACCTTATTATGGCACGGCGGATTTTTTAACCGGCGCTTCGGAGAAGACCGGCCGGCTCTGGCGGCGTTGCCTGGAGCTGATGGAGGAGGAACGGGCCGCCGGCGGAGTGCTGGCCATCGATACCCGCCGGGTGGCCGGGATCACGGCCTGGCCTCCCGGGTACATTCAACGGGAAGACGAGGTTATTGTGGGACTCCAGACCGATCAACCCTTGAAACGGATGGTCAATCCCTGGGGCGGCTGGCGGATGGTCGAAGCGTCCTGCGCGGCGCGAAATATCAAGCCGGACCCGACGATGGCCAAGATCTTCACCCGCTACCGGCGGACCCAGAATGAAGCCATCTTCCGGATTTACACCCCGGCGATGCGGCAAGCCCGAAAACTCGGGATCATCACCGGCCTGCCCGACGCTTACGGCCGGGGCAGGCTGATCGGAGATTACCGCCGGCTGGCGCTTTACGGGGCCGAGCGGTTGATGGAGGAGAAGCGGAAGGACCTTTACGCTTTGGACAATGTCGATGATACCGCCATTCATCTGCGGGAGGACATTGCCGATCAGGTACGGGCGCTGGAGCGGATGATCGAACTCGGCCAGGCTTATGGCTTCGATATCTCCCGTCCGGCCGCCAA
This sequence comes from Hydrogenispora ethanolica, assembly GCF_004340685.1. Lineage (NCBI taxonomy): Bacteria > Bacillati > Bacillota > Hydrogenispora > Hydrogenispora ethanolica. The sequence continues at coordinate 198,746 of NZ_SLUN01000004.1, forward strand.
TGCCCGGGAAGCGGTGCAGTGGTTGTACATGGCCTTCCTATGCGCGGTCAAGGAGCAGAACGGGGCGGCGATGTCCTTCGGCCATACCAGCCCGTTTTTGGATATTTTCATCGAGCGTGATCTGCGGGAAGGGTTGATCGACGAGGCTCAGGCTCAGGAACTCATTGATCAGCTGGTTATCAAATTGCGGCTGGTGCGGCATTTGCGAACCCCGGAGTACGATCAACTGTTCGCCGGCGATCCGACCTGGATCACCGAATCATTGGGCGGGATGGGCGAGGATGGCCGGCCGTTGGTGACCAAGACGGACTTTCGCTGGCTGCAGACCTTAAAAAATCTCGGGCCGGCGCCCGAACCCAACCTGACGGTGCTCTCCAGCCCCCGCCTGCCCCAGAATTTCCGGGAATTCTGCGCCGGGCTGGCCATCGAAACCTCGGCGCTCCAATTTGAGAACGATGAATTGATGCGGCCGGTCTTTGGGGATGACTACGCCATCTCCTGCTGCGTCTCCGCGACCCGGTTGGGGAAGGATATGCAGTTTTTCGGCGCCCGGGCCAATCTGGCCAAAGCATTGCTGCTGGCACTGAATGGCGGCAGGGATGAAGCCACTGGCGAACCAGTCCTGGAAGTGCCGGAATTGAGCGGCGACTATCTGGACTGGGACCAGGTTTGGAGCAATTACGAACGCGTCTTGACCTGGCTGTCGGTTCTCTATAGCCGCACGATGAACTGCATCCACTATATGCACGATAAATATAATTATGAACGGGTTCAGATGGCTCTGCTGGATTCGCAACCCCACCGTCATATGGCCTTCGGAATGGCCGGCCTGTCGGTGGTAGCGGACTCGCTGAGCGCGATCCGTTACGGCAAGGTCAAGGTGGTCCGCGATGAACGGGGCATCGCCCAGGAGTTCGTGGCCACCGGCGACTTCCCATGCTACGGCAATGACGACGACCGGGTCGACGGCCTGGCGGTCCGGGTGATCCGTTACTTCTACAATTCGCTGGCCGCCCAACCGATCTACCGGGATGCCTTGCCGACCCTTTCCATTTTGACCATTACTTCCAATGTAGTGTACGGCAAGAAGACCGGCCCCACGCCGGACGGCCGGCCGGCCGGGAAACCCTTCGCCCCGGGCGCCAATCCGATGCACGGCCGCGAAAAGGCCGGAGTGGTTGCGGCGATGCGTTCGGTCGCCAAATTGCCCTATGACATCTGCCGCGACGGGATCTCGTATACTTTTTCGATTACCCCGCGGGCGTTGGGCGACCGGCCCGAGGAGCGGGTCCTGAATCTGCTGGCCCTGATCGACGGCTATTTCGGAGCTTTGGGGCACCATATCAATGTCAATGTCTACAGCCGCGAGACCTTGATCGAGGCGATGGATCATCCGGAACTCTACCCCAATCTGACGATCCGCGTCTCCGGCTATGCGGTGCACTTCATCAAACTCAGCCGGGAACAACAGCTGGAAGTGATTGAACGGACCATCTATGAGCGGATGTAGGGTAAAAAGTGCTTCATTTCAATAAATAAAAGCGGTCCCGCCGCAGCTGAAACCGGATGCGCCGACCACTGCGGCGACGCGATCGCCCCGTTTTAAACGGCCGTTCTCCTCCGCCAGCGCCATGCCCAGCGGAATGGAGGCGCTGCCGGTATTGCCCACTCGCGAAAAGGTGTTATAGGCCTTTTGAACCAGGTTTTCATCCAGATCGCCCCAGAACTTGCGCGGATCGCCGGTCACCTGATGAAAAAACCAAATGTCGATGTCCCCCAGTATGTTTCGGGCCTTTTCCAAAAAGGCCGGCACGAATTGGGGCAAGATCTCCAGGGCGGTCATGGCCAGCCGTTTGCTTTTGACCAGGATCTTCAGGTCGTCCCTTTCCTTGCCGATCTTTACCCGGCAGAGGTCGTTATACTGGCCGTAAGTCTCGAAATCAAATTCCGTGAACCCCCGATGCTCCGGGTCATCCCGCAGCAACATGGCGGCAGCGCCGTCGGAGATGGTCAATGCCGAGAAACCGGAGAGGTTCTCCCCGGAATCGAACAAATGCCACGGGATCCGCTCCGATCCGTCCTCGGCGGCGACGATTAGAGCATTCCGGTATTTGCCGCTTTTGATATAGAGGTCGGCGATCTCCATGCCGTTTAAAAAACTATTGCAGGCGTTGGACAGATCAAAGGCATGGGCGCGGTTTGCGCCCAGCCGGTCCTGCAGGATAATGGCCATGGCCGGCTCCACATAATCGCGCAGCATTCCGACGTAGAGAATGAAGTCCAGATCCCGGGGGTCAAAGTTCGTCTTGGCCAGGCAATTTTGGGCCGCTTGGGCCGCCATGTCGGCCCCGCTTTCCCCCGGAGCTTTGAAATGGCGCAGCTCCGCTTGGTTGAGCGTGAGCTTTTTCGCTAATTTTTCGATATCAACGTCCGGACCGCCTCGGGTCCTGAGCATCTGAAGCAACTGGTCATTGGTAATTTGATGATCCGGCAAATAATATCCGATGCCGGCGATGGATAAGCCCATAAGAAAACCTCCCAAACGGTGATAAACCGCTATATAAATCCAGTATTGCCCGGAGACAGCGGGCGTATGTTGTATAGTTCTGTCAGCGGAGGGAATACTCATTTGAGCATGGGTTTCTTTATTCTACTCCAAAATTTTGATTGGATGTTCCGGCATGAGCTTGTGCCGGAAGTAGCGATTTCTCAATTCAGCTTTCAATGAGAAATCGTCCGTAAATCGTCAAAAATCATTCAAAAGGTGCATACGATGCGGGATACCATCACAATCGGAACGATTGCCGGATGCATTTCGTCGGCGGTTATGACGCTCGTTATCTTGATCGTCCGCTGGATGGGTTTTCAATTCATAACGACCTGGGAGACGGCGGCGGCCATTTTTCTCAATCCGGAACTGGTCCACACGCCGGTCGGGTATCTGATCGGCTTCATCGGCCAATTCATCCTAGGGGCCACCTTTGGGATCGCGGTAGCCTACACGCTGCGCTTTACCGGCAAGGATTACTATATCCTGAAAGGCATCGGTGTCGGGGCGATGTACTGGATGGGGACGGTGGGCTTCTTTATGCATTTGTTGCACATCGCTATCGAAGGAAGAGGCGATCCGCTCTCCAATATCATGGCGGTGATCGAATTTAATATTCTAGGGATCATCAATGCCGGCATCATTGCCAAGTATGCTGATTTTCGGAAAATCCGGTGAGACTCCACGAGGGAGACTCATTCATGGAACGCAGCGCGGCGTTTGCCCCGCTACGCTTAGGGAGGAGCGTTCTCTTTGGGAAAAATTCAATCCATTCAAAGTTTTTCCACGGTCGATGGTCCGGGATCCCGCGCGGTGGTTTTTTTTCAGGGATGCCCGATGGGCTGCGTATTCTGCCATAATCCGGATTCCTGGGCCGCTACGGGCGGTGAGGAGCTGGAAGTTGAGGTACTATTGCGCCGCCTGGAGCGCTTTCGGCCTTTTCTGCGTCAACCGGGGCTGACGCTCAGCGGCGGAGAACCGCTGTTTCAACCGCAATTCGCCTTGGAACTGATGGAGCGGGCGAAACGGGCCGGCTGGCACGTGGCCTTGGATACTTCCGGTTGGGGGCCGCCGGAGACTTTCATTCGAATCGCAACTGCGGCCGATCTGGTCATTTTCTCCATCAAGCACCCCTTGTCTCCGGAACGGCTGGCGCCGCATTGCAATTCCCGGGACATCTCCCAGAACTGGCGGGCTTTGGCGCGCTTGCCCATTCCGGTGTGGCTGCGCTATGTGTTGATCCCCGGCTGGAGCGACCAGTCCGAGGCCTTGGCAGCGCTGGCCGGCATGGCGCGACAGCTGCCGAATCTGGAGCGCCTGGAAGTGCTGCCCTTCAATAGCCTGGCGGAAGAGAAATGGCATCAAACCGGTCTGACCAGCCCACTCTTTCAAGGCACGCCGCTCCGGGTGACTGAGGAAGCGGTGCGGGCGGCGGAGCGATTGATCGGTTGGCAGCCGGACGGAAAATCAAAATGATTCTCTCTTTCAAATATCCTCTTGATGATCCCGGTTTTTGGCCGGGATTTTTTATGCCTCGGATTAGAAGCCATGTGATAAAGTCTCTTTCCAAACGATTCGACTGGCAAGAGGATTTCAAAACGACTTTATCACTTGCTTCTCTGAGCTTTTGTGTTCACCCTGACCTTCGGACAGGGTTTATCACAACGCTTTTAGAAGCCATGTGATAAAGTCTCTCGAAACGGAAATCAGCTCATAAAAAGATTTAAAACGACTTTATCACTTGCTTCAGGCAATCGCTGTGACCCTTCCGGCTTTTAGCCGGGTTTATCACAGCTCTTTTAGACTAAGGTCCTTTTCAAAAATTGATTTTGCCTTATAATGGTAGTAGGAGGTTGATAATGGGATGAATGCATTCCTTGATATCTCGGTCCTGCGGCAATTGATTAAGGACTGTCCGCCGGAGGTATACCGTCAATCGGAGATTAAGACGCTGAAGACCGGCGAGATTTTATTTTGCCAGGGCGAAACGTCGCAATACGTTTATATTATCTTGAAAGGCAACTTAAAGGCCTATCTCTGCAATCCTTTGGGAGCCAAGTATTTTCTGCTCATTCAGCATGCCGGTCAAATCGTGGGCGAGGTCGAAACATTGTTGGGCGGCATGCCCTACATCGGAACCTTGGAAGCGATTGAGGATTCGACGGTGCTCGCGGTGCCGCAGCCGATGTACGAGCGGTGGTTGAGTGAGGATCACCGGTTTAGCCTCTATGTTCATAAGCTGCTATGCAATAATTTTTACCTTCTGATCAAAAAAAGCGCCGAAGACGGGCTATATCCGTTGAAATACCGCCTGATGAACCTGCTTGGATACTTACATGGCGAGGACGGGCCGATCCAAAAGAAGCTGTTGGTGGAGACATTGGGAGCGACGGAGCAAAGCGTGGAACAGATCCTCGGCGAACTGACGGAGAAAGGGATTGCCGAATGCCGGGACGGCGTCATCAAGGTGTTGTCCATCGATCTGCTGAACAAAGAATTCTGGCTTTCCTGAATCCCAGGGTCCCGGTTGCGCCCGACGATTCTCTTGATGAGGATACTCTCGCGGTCTCGGGTTGGTCTCCAAAATCGCCACCGCCCGGATCAGGACCGGTTCAACCGATGTCTTGCAACCGCCGGAGATCCTTGATCCGGATGCCGCGGCGGTCGCGAGCGATGATTCCCAGCTCCTCGAATTCCGCCAACACCCTGCGCAACTGGCGGTCGGTGACCCCCAGCAGTTTAGCTAGCTCGTTATATTGCAGGGTCTGCAAAAGACCCTCGTCAGCGGCGCTCTCTTCCAAAAAGCGGGCGAGACGGATCCGTAGCGGGTATAGCAGATTCCGATTGTACTTGATCGAAGTCTCGCGTAATTTGTTGGCTAAGGTGAGGGAGATCAGCCGGTAAAAGCCGGCATGATGATGGAGTTCCCTGGCTGCCCACTCTTTGGGCAGGCTCAGCAGCTTGCAGGGGGTCTTGGCCGTCACATTGTTAAGGATATAGCGGTCCCCCAAAACAAACTCAATGTCCCCAAATACATCAAACGGCCTTCTCAAGCAGATGATCAATTCGTCGCCATCCTCCGACAGTACCGTAACCAGAGCGGTTCCTTCCACCAGGATCAGGATATCGGAATTTGCTTCTTCCGCCACCAAGATATACTCATTTTCCCCATACGCGCAGATAGAGAACTCTTTGACAAACCGTTCCCCAAAATACTGATCTAATTGATATTGGGCCAGAAAGCGGCGGGTTTCTTGGTAATCCTCATATTTTCTCATGATGGCACCGGAAATATGTCCTTTCGAAATGGCTACTTCTACTATACCATAACAACCATGAGTGAGAGATCTAGTTTTTACCATTTGATGCCGAAAGGAATGGAAATGCCATGGAGCAATGGGGAATATCGCTATACGACGCCATCAGCGTGGCCATCGGGACCGCCGGAGCAATCCTGCTGATTAAGAAAAGCATCTGGTGCTGGTGTTGTGGGATGGTCTGCAACATCATGTGGTTGTTTCTTTTTATGGAGCGGTCGCTATTGATTGCCGCGGGTTTGCAAGTTACTTATTTCCTGTTTTCGGGTTACGGGATTATCCGTTGGCGGTTGGAGCGAGCCCAAAAACCGATTCCGCCGTTACTAGAGCACACCGGTACGCTGATATCGCTGATCATTTTTAGCTTGGCCGTTCTGAAAACCAGGTTTACCGGACTGAATAGCTATTGCGAACTGCTGGCGGTGAGCCTGTTAATCGTCGCCAATTGGCTGACCGCGCGCCAACATCGTTATTGCTGGTATTTCTGGATCAGCGGCGATCTGGTTTTTGGCCTGTTCCTGTGGAATGCCCATATTTATGCGCTCTTCCTCATGCAAGTGGTGTACTTCGCGGCATCGGTATGGGGTTTGTTTGAGTGGCGAAAAGTTGATAAAAAAAATAGTCCGAAATCCATTACCTGTTCAATTCAATAGCGGTGAAATAGGAGGTAAGGATGAAATCGGGTCGGGAACGCCGATGCGAATGGGGTTTGATGTTAAAATGTAAAAATTATGGCAGGAGGTAAACAGTAATCGCAGAAATAATTTAGAAAATAGGTCAGGTCAATAGAAATAGAAAGATTCCGGACTCGTTTTCGGGAAAAGTCAAGCGAATGAATCACTTCGGTTGCAATGAAGGGAGGTAACCATGCAGATTCAAACCAGATCCGGCAGCGCAATATTCCCGGCTGCACTTACTAGCGACGGCGGCAGATTGTGGTTTATCGACAATATCCGCTGGCTCATGATCGTGTTGGTAGTGATGTTTCACCTTAGCCTGACCTACGGGCAGGTCGGTGACTGGTATTATACTGAAAATAGAGCGCTGGATCCTGCTTCCCAAATTATTTTTGTGGCGTTTATTACCTTTACCCAAGCCTATTTCATGGGCTTGCTTTTTTTGATCGCCGGATATTTCGCGCCCGGCTCCTATGATAAAAAAGGCATGGGAAGGTTTGTACTGGATAGGTCGGCTCGGTTGGGGATTCCAACGCTTGTGCATATGGGGTTGCTGCAACCGCTGATCACCGCGATAGCCTGGTTTTTCAACCCGAGAAACCCCATGCCTACCTTGACGGGGTATTGGCATTACATCAAATCATTTCAGTTCGTTACTTATTCCGGGCCCCTGTGGTTTGCGTTGGCTTTGTTGATATTTATACTCCTCTATGCCGGGATCAGGCGGCTTCTTTCGTTCATCCGGCCTTCATCCCCGCGGCCCCCGCGGTCTACAACGGTTACCCATCCGTGGGTGATCCTGTCCATTATTGTCCTGGCGGTAATCAGTTTTTTCGTAAGATTGGTTTATCCTTTCGGGACATCGGTATTCAACATGAAACTCTGTTTTTTCCCGCAATATATCTTCCTTTTCAGCGTGGGAATCGTCGCTTATCGTCGGAATTGGTTCCTGAACATCCCCTATTCATTCGGAATCGCTTGGTTTAAAATGGCTTGGTTAGTGGGGATTCCTTTTTGGATAATGTTGATTCTACTCGGCGGGGCATTGACGAATATGACTCCGTACTATGGAGGGCTTTATTGGCAAGCAGCGGCCTACGCCTTTTGGGAATCTTTTTTCTGTATTGGGATCTGTTTGGGATTATTGGTCTTATTTCGGGAGAAGTTCAACCGTCAGGGGAAAATCGCCGGTTTCTTGACCCGGAATGCTTTCGCGGTCTACGTATTTCATGCGCCGATTCTCGTGGGCCTGACTTTGTTAGCCCGTGAGATCCCGCTTCGGCCGTTGCTCAAGACATTCCTAATGACCCTGATCGTATTGCCGTCCTGTTTTGGATTGAGCGATTTGCTGCGGAGAATTCCGCTATGGCGGAAGGTTTTTTAGCCGAAATGGTGAATCAAATGATTTGTTTTAACATGGTAAAAAATTTATTTGATAGAGGCGGAAAAATTGGTTAAAACGTTGAAAGATCCGCTCAGCGGACTGATCCATTGCATCGGAACCATTTTATCGGTGGCGGGCTTGGTTCTGCTCGTCGAACGCGGGATGGCCCTGGACAGCGCCTGGCGCGTGGCCAGCTTTGCCATTTTCGGAGTCAGCCTGATCCTGTTGTATACGGCCAGTACCTTGTATCACTGGCTGCCCTTATCGGAGCGGGGAACCAAGCTCTTGCGTAAGTTCGACCATGTGATGATCTTCGTATTGATTGCCGGGACGTACACACCGCTTTGCCTGGTGGCCTTGCGCGGACCCTGGGGCTGGAGCCTGTTCGGATGCGTCTGGGGTTTGGCGTTATTGGGAATGGGTTTCAAGATCATCTGGTTCAACACCTACCGTTGGCTGAGCACCGCCATTTATATCGGAATGGGTTGGCTGGCCGTCGTGGCGGTTTGGCCGCTGGTCCAACGGGTGCCATTGGCCGGTTTGGGATGGATGCTGGCCGGAGGCGTCTTTTATACCGTGGGCGCAGTGATCTACGGCCTAAAGCGCCCGGATCCGTGGCCCAAGGTATTCGGGTTTCATGAGATATTTCACATTTTCGTGCTGCTGGGAAGCATCAGCCATTTTTGGCTGATCTACCATTATATCGCATTGCTGTAAAAGCCATGTGATAAAGTCTCCAATTCGGAAATCATCCTTTCAGTGGACTCAAAACGACTTTATCACTTGCTTTTCTGAGCTTTTGTGAATACCCCGACCTTTCGGACGGGGTTTATCACAACGCTTGTAAGGGGGATGAGCCATGGAATGGACGGACGGAACCTATCGGATCAGTACCGATAAATCGCTATTATCCATCGACCGCATCTGTGAATTCTTGGCGCAAAGCTATTGGGCCAACCAAAGGACCCGTGAAAAGATCGAGTTGTCCATCCAAAATTCAATTTGTTACGGCGTCTACCGCGACGGACAGCAGATCGGTTTCGCCCGGGCGGTTACCGATCTGGCCACCTTCTTTTGGATTGGCGATGTCTATATCGATGAGGCCTTTCGCGGTCAGGGATTGGGCAAAAAGTTGATCCAATGCATCGTGGAATCGGCCGAACTGCAGGGTTTGACCGGCGTGCTGGCGACCAATGACGCCCATGGACTCTACGAACAATACGGTTTTGTCAAAGACCCGGTACGTTACATGCGGCGGCAAGCGAGGCCGGTATGAATGGAGTTGTGCGCATGAAAAGAATGACGTTGTGGGGCAGGGATGAAAACGACGAAAGTCTGATCGAGCAGGTTATCCGGCAAGTAAAGACCGTAACCTGCACGCCCAAGATCTGGTACTATGACAATCCCGGGGAAGAACCGACCCAAGTGGGGGATCGAGTGCGGGTCTATAACCGCCAAGGGGTTCACCGCTGCACCATTGAGATTACGGAGAATTATGAGTTGCCCTTCGGAAGGGTCGATGAGCGGATCGCCCGGGGGGAGCATTGCGCCGACATTGCGGAGTTTCGCGCCGACCACGCGATGGTCTGGCAAGCGGACCTGGAGAAAGAGGGATACAGCCTGAGCGATGATCTCGTGATCGTGGTGGAACACTTCCGATTGATATCGGTCGAACCGAAGTAAGTTGCCAGCCATTTTGAATAATCCTTCCTAGCCCCAAACGAGGCTGGGAAAGTCAGCAACTTATATAGAATAGGAAGGAGCGCGTCCCAATGCGCATCGAACATCTTGGCGAGAAACCGCAGATCGATCCCAGCGCTTACATTGCGCCCACGGCCACCCTTTGCGGCGCTGTGAAGATCGGGGCCAACACCCGGATCATGTTCGGCGCCACAGTCATTGCCGAGGGCGGCACGATCGAGATCGGCGCGGACTGCGTCGTACTGGAAAACGCCGTGCTGCGCAGCACGGCAAGGCATTCCTTGCGGATCGGGGATCGGGTATTGATCGGCCCCAATGCCCATGTCGTCGGTTGCACGCTGGAGGATAACGTCTTCATCGCCACCGGGGCTGCGGTGTTTCATGGCGCGAGGCTGGGCGCGGGTTCGGAGGTCCGCATTCACGGAGTCGTCCATCTGCGCACCGAGTTGCCGGCCGATGCCACGGTGCCTATCGGCTGGGTGGCCGTGGGGGATCCTGCGGTGCTCCTGCCGCCGGGGGAGCACGACCGGATCTGGGCGGTCCAAGAACCGCTGAATTTCCCGAAATTCGTGTACGGAGTCGACCGCCGGCCGGACGGGGGGACGATCATGCCCGAGATTATGACGGGGATGGCCCGGGCGCTGGGAGCTCATCAAACTGACCGGGTGCTGGAAGAGGCCGAATCGGAACCGGCGGGCCGGGTTTCTGAGAATTAGTAAGCCGGGTCCGGCTAACTTCCGCTCCGCCGCCGCGCGGGAGGATGGGTGCGCAGCTTAAAAAAATGCGTCAAAAATGAAAACGGACCGAAAGGAAAGAAAATGCTGCTCCAAAAGTTGCACCATGTTTGCATCCAGACCGGCCGCTACCGGGAGTCGCTGGGTTTTTACCGCGATATGCTTGGCTTCACGGTGCTCAAAGAGACGCCGGATTTTCATGACCGGGAATACAATACTTGGCTGCAAAACGGCTCCTTCCTGATTGAGCTGCAGACCGTCAAGGCCGGCCGGGAACTCTCCGCCTGGAGCCCGCGGCAGAGCGGGCCGGTGCACTTATGTTTTCTAGTGGACGACGTCCGGGAAGCCCTGGCGGAACTTAAAAAGAAAGGGTACCGCGATTTTAAGACTAGAGACGGCGCCGAGCTGTACCGGGTGGAGGGCGGATACCTCTTCAAAGTGAAAGCGCCCGAGGGCACCGAGATAGAGATCCGAGACTATCCCGGCGTGTAGCTTTTCAAAGAGAAAGGAATGAGCATGGGCATGACGGAGATCACCATCATCGAGCTGCCGCCGGAGCGGCTGGACCTGCTGCAACCGCTGTGGGAAAGGTTGAAGGAGCACCATCTGGCGCGGGCTCCGTATCCTTGGGAGGATATGCGCGGAAAAAGCTGGGAGGACCGCAAACGCGAACTGGTCCGGCCGAATAAACAGCTGAAGATACTGGCGGTCCAGTCCGGCGCGGGCCTGGCCGGTTATTGCATCGCAACCATCACCGACCAGGCCTGGGGTGAGATCGATTCGCTGTATGTCGCGGCGGAGCTCCGGGGCCGGGCCGTGGGAAGACAGTTGATGGAGGCGGCGTTGGGCTGGCTCGACGCGGCGGGAATCAGCGCCGTCACCATCAGCGTGGCCTGCGGCAATGAAGCGGCCTTGCCGTTTTATGAGAAGTTCGGTTTCCGGCCGCGCAGTTATTCGTTGCAGCGGGTGAGCCGGTGAGAGAGCGGAGGACCGAGGCCGCCGGCCTTTAGCGCGTCGATCCCTTCGTCAAGGCCCGGAACGCCCGGCTTTTTTCATCCCCAAACCGGGCGGGAGAGAAGGCGGCGGGGACGAAACGATCCGCCGCCGGAAGGAGAATCCTCTGCGGGATGGAATCATTCATTTTGAAAGTAAAACGCGGGCCCGGACGGGTAGATCGTTAAAGCCCGGGCTTGCGGTTTAAACTAGAAGATAGCCCGCCGGCCGCACCGGTCCGCTCCGCTTGGGCGGGGGGGCGGTTCCGGGCACTATCGCAGCAGGAGGTCTTGGGAAATGCAATTCCATAAATACCATGGTCTGGGCAATGATTATATTGTCATCGACCGGAACCGCGAGCGCTTTAACCCGACCGCCAAGAATATCCGTCTGGTCTGCCACCGCAACTACGGCATCGGATCGGACGGCATTTTATACGGCCCCGAATTGTTGGCGGACGGCAGCTTCGGCTTGCGCATCTTCAATCCCGACGGCAGCGAGGCCGAGAAGAGCGGCAACGGCATCCGGATCTTCTCCCGCTATCTGGTGGAAGCGGGCTACGCCAAGCAGCGTTCCTTCACCTTGAGCACGCTTGGCGGCCGGGTGGCGGTGATGGTCCTGTCGGAGCGCGCCGACCTTTTTGAGGTGGATATGGGTACCGTGACTTTCCAGAGCGCGGCGATTCCGGTGAGCGGCCCGCCCCGGGAGATGGTGGACCAGCCGCTGGAGGTGGTCGGTACCACCTACCGGGCCACCTGTCTCTCCATCGGCAATCCGCACTGCGTGATTCCGCTACCGGAGGTCTCCCGGGAGCTGGCCCTGGCGATCGGCCCGGCGGTGGAGCAGCACCCGCTCTTCCCGCACAAGATCAACCTGCAGCTGTTGCAGGTGATCGACAGGAAGCGGATCCGGATCGAGATCTGGGAGCGGGGCGCCGGATATACCCTGGCCTCGGGCAGCAGCAGCTGCGCGGCGGCCTGCGCCGCCCACCGGCTGGGTCTGGTCGACTCGGAGCTGACGGTGGAGATGCCGGGCGGCAGCATCGGCATTGCCATCCAGCCGGACGGCCACGTCCTGATGACCGGGCCCGTGGCCGGGGTGGCCCGCGGGGAACTGGCGGACGACTTGGAAGCAGCTTTGGAATAGGGCCGTACGGACCGGGACGCCCGATACAGCATTTTGCGAAAGCGTTGACGGGTTTGGATCGAACAAAGCCGTTTACACTTTTTATCAAAATGCTATAACACGACAGGAGCATGAGGATGCCTTTTGCCATTGAGCTGTTTTTCGATTCTGAATTTGAACGGCTGGTGCGCGGCGTTTGGGAGCAGTACGCCCGGGCCGGGATCACCGCCTATCTCTATGAATCCGATGCCCGGCCCCATATTACCTTGGCGGTCTTCGACGATCTGCGGCTGGAGGAGTGCCAGAGCTATCTGGACCGGTTTGTGAAACAGACCCGGTTTTTCCCGCTGGAATTCTCCCACTTGGGAGTCTTCCATTCCGAAAAGAACGTGGTCTTCCTGGGGCCCACCGTGACTCCGGAGTTGCTGGCGATGCACCGCAATTTCCATGAATTGTTCACGCCCTTCATCGAGCATGAGTGGGAATCCTATCATGGCGGGCGCTGGGTGCCCCATTGCACGCTGGGAATGGACATCCCCAGGGCGAAGATTCCCGAGGCGGTGGCCCTGGCCATGGCCATCCCCTTGCCGTTGGAATGCCGGATCGCCGAGGTCGGACTGATCGAGTTCCGTCCGGTGCGGAATCTCTGCCGTTACAAGCTGGAATAAATTACGGCTCTGCCATGGGGAGGGCCCGTTGCCCCGGATCTCCGTTTGCTGACATCCATGCTTCGCCGCGACTCGAATGAGCCGGCGAAGCATTTTATTTTGCCGATCCTGCCGGAGCCCAGGGCGGTCCCTCGGCCGGCGCAAGGGATACCGCGAGGGGCGCGGCCTTTTTCGGAGTGCCGGAACCAGGCGGGCGCGGAAACTGCCGCGGACTGGATCTTGCGAATGAAGCGATTTTACGGTATTATTAACCCAATCGTAATCTCCGGACCATACCGTGGCCGTGGAAACTATGCTAAAGTATTGTCTTATAGAAAGTTTACGCTTATTTGTATCCGTAACGGGAAATGAAATGATTCATAACTGAGGTGAATGTGAATGGAACGGAAACTGCGAGTAGGCATCGTGGGGGGAACCGGCATGGTCGGGCAGCGGTTCGTGACCCTGCTGGCGGAGCACCCTTGGTTTGAAGTGGCCGCCATTGCGGCCAGCGAGCGTTCGGCGGGCAAAACCTATCTGGAAGCGGTCGCTGACCGCTGGAGCATGGCCGGACCGGTTCCCGAGGCGATCGGCAAGATCCGGGTGCAGAACGCCGCCGCGGTCGAAGCGGTCTGCGAAGGGGTGGATTTCGTCTTTTGCGCGGTGGACATGAGTAAGGACGAGACCCGGGCCCTGGAGGAACGGTACGCGCGGGCGGAGACGCCGGTGGTCTCCAATAATTCGGCCCATCGCTTTACCCCGGATGTGCCGATGCTGGTGCCGGAGATCAATCCCGAGCATTTGGCGATCATCCCGCTCCAGCGGGCCCGGCTCGGGGTCAAGCGCGGCTTCATCGCCGTCAAGCCCAACTGTTCGATCCAGAGCTACGTGCCGCCCCTCCATATGCTGCGGGAGTTCGGTCCCACCCGGGTCAATGTCTGTACCTATCAGGCGATCTCCGGCGCCGGCAAGACCTTTAAGGATTGGCCGGAGATGATCGACAATGTGATTCCTTTCATCAAGGGCGAGGAAGAGAAGAGCGAGCAGGAACCGCTCAAGATCTGGGGCCGGATCGAGGGGAACGCCATTGTGAATACGGCGGAACCGGTCATCTCCGCCCAATGCATCCGGGTTCCGGTGGCCGACGGCCATCTGGCCGCGGTATCGGTGGCCTTCGCCCGAAAACCGGGCCGGAGCGAGATTCTCGAACGCTGGGCGGCCTTCAAGGGCCGGCCGCAGGAATTGAAGCTGCCGAGCGCGCCGGAGCAGTTCATCAAGTACTTCGAGGAGGAGAACCGGCCCCAGACCAAGCTGGACCGGGACTTCGACAAGGGAATGGGGATCACCGTCGGCCGGTTGCGGGAAGATCCGCTCTTCGACTATAAGTTCGTGGCCCTTTCCCACAATACCCTGCGGGGCGCGGCCGGCGGCGGGGTGTTGACCGCCGAGTTGCTGGCGGCCGAAGGGTACATCGCCGCCAAGTAGGTTTGGTGAACACGGCGGCGTCATTCATGAGCATGAACGCTCCGGCCCCGGCTGACCGTTGATGGTCAGTTCCGGGGCCGGGAGTGAGTCAAAGGAGGCATTCTCCGGTCCGCGGCTTGGGCGAAAACGCCGAACCGGGGGCGGGAGGAGGGCCTCCTTGTTTTATTTCCGGAACTTTCATGCTGCGGCGCGGCAGCTTCAGCCGGCGGCCAGCGCCAGCTCCTCCCAGGGGATGGCGCGCTGCTCCCGAGACGAGCGGTAGATGGCCAGAACCATCTGGAGCGCGGTCAAGCCGTCCTCTCCGGCGATGGGGAACGACTGGCCCGTTTCGAGGCAATGGTAGAAATGGCCGATCAGCACGGCGTGGCTCATTCCCCAATAGGATTTCTCCCCGGTTGCGGTATTGATCTCCTCGACCCGCTCGATTTGGCCGTCGCGCGTCTCGATGGTCAGGCCGTCGGCCAGCTTCAGGGTGAGCCGCTCGCATTCGAGCTCGATCTCCACCGGATCGTTGACCGGATGGCAGTTGGTGGCGGAGAAAGTGGCGACTGCGCCATTCTGGAAGGTGATTGCCGCCTGCGCGGTATCCTCCACCTCGATGACGCCTTGTAATCCGGTGGTGGCGATCTCGCCCCGGATGTCCCGGATCGGCCCGCCGAACCATTGCAGCAGATCCAAGGTATGAATCGCCTGGTTGATCAGGACTCCGCCGCCCTCCATCGCCCAGGTGCCCCGCCAGTCGCCGCTCCGGTAATAGGCTTCATCGCGGTGCCAGCGGACGCTGCCCCGGGCGCGGATGAGCTTCCCGGCCGCCCCCGAGTCCAGCAGGGCTTTGATCCGGAGCGAAGTGGCGTTGTAGCGGTTTTGAAAGCAGATCCCCAATTGCCTGCCGGTTTCCCGGGCGGTCCGGATCATGGCCGCCGCGTCCGCCAGTTCGATGGCCATCGGCTTTTCCGTCAGGACATGCTTGCCGCGGCGCAGGGCGGCCAGGGCCATCTCCGCGTGCAAATAATGGGGAGTGCAGATGTGGACCACCTGGATCGTCTCATCTTGCAACATCTCCCGGTAATCGGCGTAGCTCCGGCAATCATACTGTTCTGCCGCGGCCGCCGCCCTCGTTTTATCGATATCGACCACGGCCGCCAAGCGGGCCGCGGGGAGCTGCCGGAGCGCTTCCGCATGCATCGGGAAGATAGCTCCGCAACCGATAATGGCTGAATTCAATGGAAGCATTTTGGTCACCGTCTCCGTTTTATTTTGACAATTTCCTTACGATAAGAACCGTTTTACACCGCAAGGACCCCCTTTTTGCGCTCGGCGTCCCGGGAGCGGCCAGCGGATGACGCTGGCTCAGGGCCGGGGGGATGCAAGCTATAGTAGCGGGATCACCAGATAGACAGCCAACCCTTGTTCCAGCCGTTCCAGGCGGATCCCGTAAAGTTCGCCGTAAGCATAGCGGTAGCGGTGGTGAATACTGGATAACCCCAGACCGTGCTCCAGCAGGTCCGCCTCGTAGGTTTCCTGCTCCAAACGCCGGTTGATCTCCGCAAAACGCTCCTCCGGGACGCGCACGCCGTTATCGAAAACGCAAATCTCAAGGCAATGCCCTTTCTTGCGGATCGCCAGCGTAATGGCGACGGGATCGAGCGTCTTGTCCACCCCATGGGTGAAACAGTTTTCCACGATCGGCTGGATGCTCAATTTGAACAATTTATACTGCAGTAAGGCGGGAGCGGCTTCCAATTCGAACGAAAAGCGCGAACCGAAGCGAACCTGCTGCAAGTTGATATATTCGCGGAGATAGTTCAATTCTTCCTGCAAGGTCACTAATTCTCCGGTCTTGCGGATGGTGTAGCGCAGGATATTGGCCAGGGATTTTAACATCTTGAGCAAGGGAAGATTCTCGGCCGAGGTGGCCAGTCCCACCATCCGGTCCAGTGTGTTAAATAAAAAATGCGGATTGATATGGGCCTGGAGGGCGCGGATCTCAGCGGAACGGGCCAGCTGCTCCAGGCGGTGCAGGCGTTTGGTATTGGAATAAATGGTGCTTAGGACGATGGTGGCGATGACTAACAGCAGCGCGGTGACCATCAGCGATCCGGTGGTGGTGCGGCTGACCGGATCGACGATCTCGGCGGTCGGATATTCAACGGTCAAAACCAGTCCCAGCGAGGGATCGCGGAGATAAAGACCGACTTTTTTCTGGTCGTCGTGCGCGTAGATCCCAAACCCCGAAATTTCATTGGGATGGGCCAGCATCTGGCGGATCAAGGGGTGATCGCTGGTTCGCGCGAATAATTTCAAATTCCCGCGCTGGTACCGGTAGGGACAGGCGATCAAGATCCCATCCATGGTATAGATGGAAACCGGGACATCGGCCCAACTGGAATTGGCATTGGTTTCGTCGCTCAGAATGCTGTTCAGATCGAGCTCCGCCCCGGCGGCGCGCATGATTTTGATGCCGCGCAGTTTGAAGCTGAATAAGGGGACCAGCGTCATGACATCCGCTTGAGCGACCCGCGGCCTTCCGATCAGGGATTGGCCGCGGCCGACCCATAATCCGTTCGCAGTCTGGGGAGTCTTGCCGACCAGATACTCCCGCCACCACGGCAGCAGCCGCACATATTCCGGCCGGGTCCGGGTTGAAGGGATCAGCCTGCCGTCGGGGTAAGCAACCCAGCTCCGGACGATGCTGGGTGCAAGATTATGAATGGTTTCCATCTCGTCTTGGAGCAACGGAAGATTGGCGGCGACCGCCGCCGGCGAATCGACCAGGGCGTTCAGCTTCTCGGTCGTCCGGATAAACACCTGGTCGAGTTGCTGGCGGTAAAAGCGGGCCTCCCATTGCAGGCGCCGCCGGATATTATGATTCAATTGTTCGGATACCTGAAGGTATACCCAAACGCTGTTGGCAATGGCGGTGACCATGATGAGGGCGCAGGCGGCGAGCCAGATTTTATAAAATAAGCCTTTGGTGTAAATAAAAAGCGGTCTTCTTTTCAAAGCTGCCTCGAAGTCGTTTTATTCGAAGTTTTCCATGGGATCTCGGATTCGCCGGGAAGACTTCCCCAGTACAATATAAGGATGACACAATCGGCGGACCGTGGCCGGGATTGCTTATAAAGGACAAATTGGCGGCAACCCGAGATGCTCCTCCGGCTATTGCTGCTTGCGGTGGAGCGAACGGAAACCTCCCGGAGTCAAGCCGGTCTCTCTCCGGAAAACCCGGGTAAAGTAAGAGATATCGGTATAACCGATCTGGTGGGCCACCTCCTGAATCTGAAAAGAAGTCTGGATCAGGAGTTCCTTCGCTTTGGCAATCCGGTATTGGGTCAGGTACTCCAGGAAGTTTTGCCCGCAATACTTGGTGAAACTATAACTTAAATAGGCGGGATTGACCGCGACCTGCTTCGCGATCTTGCTCAAGGAGAGCGGCTCGGCGAAATGTTCTTTGATAAAGGCCTTCGCCTGTCCGAGATAGGACGGGATATGGCAGTCGCCGTTCCCTTCCAACGATTGGTGATACAGTTCGGCCTGAATTTCATCGCGGAGTTTATCCTTTTTCATCTGCTCGTTGTCCAAAAGTTGCTTGGTCCGTTGCAGCAGGGCCTGAATGTCATCGGAAAAGACCGGTTTCAGAATGTATTCAAAGACGCCCAGGCGCATGGCTTGTTGGGCATAGGAAAAGTCCTCATAGCCGGTGACGATCGCCGCGAAGCCTTCCCAGCCGGTTTCGCGAATCTGTTGAAGCAGGGTCAAGCCATCGGTGACCGGCATCCGGATATCCGTAATCACCAGATCCGGACTGGTCATCTCCAGCGAAAAGAGGGCGTCTTCCGCCCCTTGCGCCTTGGCGGTCACGTGAAACTCCGGACCGACCCGGTTGATGTACAAAGCCAATTCATCCAGGGCGCTCGGCTCGTCGTCCACGATCATGACTTGATACAAGCAGAATTCCTCCCTCGTTATGCGATGATACTTTATTGTATCATGTTAATTTGAAGTTAACAATTGAATCTAAAGATCATCCAATATCTGCTAAAGAATGTCACGCACCGTTCATAAAATAAGTATTATGTAAAGATTTGCGATTCTCTCTCGGATTCAAAGTCGGCAGAATTGCTGGAAAAGAAAAGGGAGTTTCGAAGCGGATGTTCAAAAAACAGTGCGGAGCCCGGCTTCACTCCTGTTGTTGGTGCGGATGTGCATCTTCGACAACTCCATAAGCATGCGCAGTAACTGAGCGAGCATGCGCAGTAACTGAGTGAGCATGCGCAGTAACTGAGCGAGCATGCGCAGTAACTGAGTGAGCATGCGCAGTAACTGAGTGAGCATGCGCAGTAACTGAGTGAGCATGCGCAGTAACTGAGTGAGCATGCGCAGTAACTGAGTGAGCATGCGCAGTAACTGAGTGAGCATGCGC